>CBIHMQ010000176.1:0-4443 GCA_966211075.1 uncultured bacterium | reverse complement strand
GGCGCGGGCCGGGGAGGAGGACGAGGCGGCGCGGATCGTCGCGGCGCCGCTGGCGAGCGGCGACGCCGAGCCCTGCGCGGCCAGCTCGCTCCCGGTCGAAGGGCTGGAGGGATCCTTCGCCGTGCAGCTGCCGAGCGACCAGGAGTGGATGGGCGTGCGGGTCAGTGCGGCCTCGGTGCGGGGCGTCCCGGGCGAGACGATCGCGGCCCGCCTGAACGAAGGGGAGCGGGCGGGCTAGTCGCGGCGAATGCTCTCGGGGTTCAGCCGCGACGCCCGGCTCCCGGAACGCGCCCCGGTCGCCCGGCCGGGGAGGGCAGGTCTCCCTCGGCAGGCGTGAAGTTAGGCGGCGTGCCGGACGCCGCGGGGGCGCGGGCGCGGGCACGAAAAAGCGGCCGGTGACGACGCTCGTCTGCCTGCCTCGCGCGTAGCCTTCGCGCTTAGAAGCTCGTCGCGTCGCCTTCGGAACCCCGCCCCGCTTGGCTTCCGCGGGGACCGGTTCCTCCCGGTCGCAAAGCGAAGGTAGCGCGGCCGCGCGCGGGGCGAAAGGGGGGCTCTGTGACAATTGCCGCAAAGTCCGGGATAAAGGCGTGACGACGGGGGAGAGAATCGGCTCCCAGGCCCTTCCCCGGGTGGGGGAACGTGGGGTGCGGCGCTTGTCCGGGGCTGACGGTACGTTCCCCGCCGGGATGAGCCAGGGTGGATCCGAGGGTTCCGCGCGGCGGGCGCGCCGCAACGTCGTGCTCACCGCGGCGATCGCCGGGCTCGGCGGGCTGCTGTTCGGCTACGACACCGGTGTCATCGCCGGGGCGCTGCTCTTCATCAAGCCCGAGTTCGACCTCGGCAGCTTCGCCCAGGGCCTGGTCGTAGCGGCGGTCCCGATCGGCGCCATCTTCGGGGCCGCGTTCGCGGGCCCGGCCGCCGACCGCTACGGGCGGCGGGTGATCATCCTCCTCGCCGCCGCCGTCTTCATCGTCGGCGCCCTGGCCAGCGCCGCCGCGCCGGGAGTCGAGGTGCTGGTCCTCGCCCGCGTCGTGATCGGCGTCGCGATCGGGTTCGCCTCCGCCGCCGCCCCGGTCTACATCTCCGAGGTGGCGCCGCCGGAGAGCCGCGGCCGCCTGGTCAGCTTCTTCCAGCTGGCGGTGACGATCGGGATCCTCGTCGCCTACCTGGTGGGGTTCGCCTTCGACGCCAGCGAAGGCTGGCGTTGGATGCTCGGCCTCGGCTGCGTGCCGGCGCTGGCGCTCGCCTTCGGGATGCTGCGGATGCCGCAGAGCCCGCGCTGGCTGGTGATGACCGGCGACGACTTCGCGGCGCGGGCGACGCTGGCGAAGATCCGCGTCGACGACCCGGACACGATCGACCGTGAGATCGAGGAGATCAAGGAGAGCCTCGACGAGAAGCCCGGTGCCTGGAGCGAGCTGCTGCAGCCGGTCGTCAAAGCGGCGCTGGTGGTCGGCGTCGGCCTGGCGATCCTCCAGCAGGTGACCGGCATCAACACGGTCATCTACTACGCGCCGACGATCGTCGAATTCACCGGCGTCGACTCCTCGGCCGGCTCGATCCTCGCCGCGGTCGGGGTCGGGGTGATCAACGTGGCGATGACGCTCGTGGCGCTGCGGCTGCTCGACCGGGCCGGGCGGCGGACGCTGCTGATGATCGGCATCTCCGGGATGGTGATCTCGCTGTTCGCGCTCGGCGCCGCCTTCGAGACGGGCGCCTCCGGGACCCTCGGCTCGGTCGTCGCGATCGCCAGCCTGATGACCTACGTCGCCTCCTTCGCGATCAGCCTCGGGCCGATCTTCTGGCTGCTCAACGCGGAGATCTACCCGCTCAGCGTCCGCAGCAAGGCGGCCGGCGTCGGCACGATGGCGAACTGGACCTTCAACTTCATCGTCTCGCTGACCTTCCTGCTGCTGATCGAAGCGCTGGGCCAGTCCGGCGCCTTCTGGTTCTACGGCGCGATCGGCATCGTCACCCTGGTCTTCTGCTGGAAGCTGGTGCCCGAGACGAAGGGCAAGCACCTGGAGGACATCCAGGCCGAGTTCCAGGCGCGGGTGGACCGGCGCAAGTCGGCGTAGCTCCGCCGGGTACCCTGCTCGGGTGCGGATCGATCAGATCATCGCGACCCGGGCGCCGACCTTCTCGGTCGAGTTCTTCCCGCCGAAGAGCGCGGAGGCGACCGAGCAGCTGTTCGAGACGGCGCGGGAGCTGCGGGCGCTGGAGCCCGACTTCGTCTCGGTCACCTACGGAGCCGGGGGGTCGACGCGCGACGGCACCGTCGAGATAACCCAGGCGCTGAAGGACGAGCTCGGCTACGAGACGATGGCGCACCTGAGCTGCGTCGGCGAGAGCCGCGACGGGTTGGCGACGACGCTGGACCGGATCGCCGCGGCCGGGATCGAGAACGTCTTCGCGCTGCGCGGCGACCCGCCGCGGGGGCAGGAGGACTTCGAACAGCCCGAGGGCGGGCTCGGCAGCGCCGCCGAGCTGGCCGCCTTCATCTCCGAGGGCTGGGACTTCGCGATCGGCGGCGCCTGCTTCCCGGAGGTGCACCCGGAGGCGCCCGACCTCGACACCGACCTCACCTACCTGAAGACCAAGGTCGACTCCGGCGCCGGCTTCCTGATCACCCAGCTGTTCTTCGACAACCGGGTCTACTTCGACTTCGTGCGGGCGGCGCGGGCGAAGGGGATCGAGGTGCCGATCCTGGCCGGGGTGATCCCGGTCGCCAGCTACGCGCAGACGGTGCGGATCTGCGAGCTCTGCGACGCCTCGATCCCGGCCCCGCTGGAGGCGGCCTTCGAGGCCGTCGGCGGCGACCCGCAGCGCGAGTTCGAGCTCGGCATCGCCTACGCGTCCCAGCAGTGCGACGAGCTGCTGATCGCGGGGGCGCCCGGGATCCACTTCTATGCCCTCAACCGAGCGCCGGCGACGTGGGCGGTGCTATCCGCGCTGCGCGCCTCGAAACCGTGGGAGCGGGTGCGGGGCGAAACTGTGTCGGCGCTCAGCGGCGGCGCTCAATAGGCTGGCCGCCCCCAGGGATGGCGGACGAGCCCAACAGCGACGATTCGAAGCGGTCGCGGCTGCTGGTCGCCTACGCGGTCGTCTCGACGATCGTGATCGCCGCCGCGGTGCTGATCTTCGTCCTCCTCAGCGGCGGGGACGACGACGGCGAGGCCAGGACCGGCAGCGCCCACATCAACATCAACACCTCGATCGGCTCGACCAACGGGATCGTTCCCGACGACCGGCTGGGCACGGCACCGCCCGCCGTCAAGGTCGCCAACCTCGGCGACGCCGTCAACGCGGCCGGCTGCGTGCTGAAGCTGCGCCTCCCCGACGAGGGGCACAACCACATTCCCGCGGGCTCGCCCAACCCCGGCTACAAGACCAACCCGCCGACCTCGGGCGACCACGTCGAACCGCCCTACCAGCAGGCCGACGGCGCCTACTCGGAAACGCCGGCGGAAATCGACGTCGTCCACTCGCTCGAGCACGGGCGGCTGGCGATCCAGTACTCGCCCGACCTCGACGAGGAAGCGCAGCTGGCGCTGAAGGGGCTGTTCGACACGATGTACGGGGCGACGCTGCTGTTCCCGAACGAGGCGATGCCCTACGCGGTCGCCGCGACCACCTGGACCAACCTGCTCGGCTGCCCCGAGTACAAGGGAGCCGCGACGCTCGACGCGATCCGCGCCTTCGGCAAGGCGACCTGGGGCAAGTACGGCGGCGAGCCGATCTACGCCTTCACCTTCACCGGCCCGACCCCGCGCGAACCGGAAGCGTAGGCGCGGCTAGGGGGCGCGGTAGGCGGGGAAGTAGCCGCCCGCCTCGCGGCCCGCGGCGAGCTCCGCGTAGCGGGCCTCGTCGCAGACGATCTCCGAGGTGTGCCAGCGCAGCGAGCGGTTGGCGAAGCCGCGCTTGAACTCCTCGAGCGCGTCGCCGTCGCGGATGCCGCCGCCGAGGTTGAGCGGCAGCTGCAGCTCGGCGGCGTGCTCAACGAGGCGGGCGACGACGTTCTTCATCGGCGCGGCGCGCAGGTGGCTGTCGGCGCTGCCGCTGAGGTAGTAGTGGAGGAAGCCGTCGCTGACGGTGGCGATCGAGGCGGCGGCGAGGGTGCCGTCGCCGGCGTGGGCGAGGGCGAGCCAGGTGCGCGGGGCTTCGAGGATCGTGTCGAAGTAGGCGGCGCCGAAGAAGTAGTGCGGTGCCGCCTCGGTGCGGCGCATCGTCTGCTTGTAGACGTCGAGGAAGCCGGCGCGCTGCTCGGGAGTCGTCTCCGGCCCGGGGACGAGGCGCAGCTCGTAACCGTCTTCGAGGTTGCGGCGGACCTGGCGGCGGTCGCTGGGGCGGCTCTTCGGCGGCAGGGCGGGGTCGGCAAGGTAGACGATGTTGCTCGGCGTGCTGCCGGCGAGGGGCGGCGGGCCGAGGCGGTGACGAACGAAG
>CBIHMQ010000175.1:0-4466 GCA_966211075.1 uncultured bacterium | reverse complement strand
GGACTAGATCACCAGGCGCCGTGCGACTACGTCGTCGAGTAGAGAGTCCGCGAGATGGTGGGCTTCATCCAAGATGACGCCCTCGACGGAGGGAACGCCGATCACGGTGAGGCCGGCGGCGCGGGCGGCGGCGACCCCGGTCGGCGAATCCTCGAGGGCGACGACCGCGGGGCCGGGCTCGACGCCGAGGCGGCGGCAGGCCTCCAGGTAGGGGTCGGGCGCCGGCTTCGGCGCCGCCACTTCGTGGGCGCTGAGGACGACGTCGAAGTGGGTCTCGAAGCCGGCCAGCTGCAGCGAGCGGTCGACGAAGACGCGCGGCGAGTTGGAGACGAGGCCGATCGGGGTCCCCCGCTCCCGCAGCGCTTCGAGCAGGTCGCGGGCGCCGAGCATCGCCTCGACGCCGTGCTCGAGCTCGGCGACGACCAGCGCGTTCAGCTCCTCGATCAGGGCCGCCGCCTGACCCGGCGCGTCGAGCCGCCGTTCGAGGATGCCGCCGGCGATCTCGGCCGAGGTGCCGACCAGCTCGTGCTTGTCGGCCGGGGTGAACTCGAGGCCGCGGGCGGCGAAGAGGTCCTGCTCGGCGCGGGTCCAGACCGACTCGGTGTCGAGCAGCAGGCCGTCGTTGTCGAAGACGACCGCGTCGGGCAGATCGGCGCTCATCGCCCGGCGTCCAGCTCGTCGAGCGCGGCCAGCAGCGCCTCCAGCTCGGCGTCGACCTCGCCGTCGAGCTTCAGCTCGGCGTCCTCGTCGTAGGGGGTCGGGCCCTTGGTGACGATCGCCAGGCGGCCGCCGCTTTCGAGGGTCAGCTGGGGCAGGCCGGCGACCGGGTGGACGGCCAGCGAGGAGCCGACGCAGATCATCAGCTCGGCCCGCTCGGCGAGGTCGCGGGCGCGGACGATCGCGCCCTCCGGGAGCAGCTCGCCGAAGAGGACGACGTCGGGTTTGACGGCGCCGCCGCAGCCGGCGCAGATCGCCACCCCGCGCTCGTCGAAGAGCCCGTCGATCTCCTCGATCTCGTAGCTGGCCGCGCAGCGGATGCAGGAGGAGGTCTCGATCGAGCCGTGCACCTCGACCACGTTCCGGGAGCCGGCGGCGCGGTGCAGGCGGTCGATGTTCTGGGTGACGACGCCCTCGACGAGGCCGCGGCGCTCGAGCTCGGCGAGCACGCGGTGGGCGCCGTTCGGCCGCTTGTCGCCGAGCTCGTGGAAGCGAGGCCGGTAGTAGGACCAGAAGCGCTCCGGGTCGCGCTCGAAGACGTCGATGTGGGCGACCTCCATCGGGTCGACGTTCGCCCAGAGGCCGGTCTCCGGGGTGCGGAAGTCGGGGATCCCCGACGGCACCGAGACGCCGGCGCCGGTGAGGACGACGGCGCGGGACGACCCGGCCAGCAGCTCCGCCAGCCGTGCCGTCCCGCTCTCCGCTGTCGCTACTTGCCGCTCCACTTCGGGCTGCGCTTGCCGAGGAAGGCGCCGATGCCCTCTTTGGCGTCCTCGCTGGAGAATGCGGCTGCGAAGCCGGCCTTCTCGGCCTCGATGCCCTCGTCGAGGTCGCCGTTGGCCGAGACCGCCTTGATCTGCGCGACCGCGACCGGCGCCTGGGCGGCCAGCTTGCGGCCCCACATCAGCGCCGTCTCGAACAGCTCGTGGTCCGGCACGACCCGGTTGACGAGGCCCAGTTCGAGCGCCTCCTCGGAGAGGACGGCGTCGCCGACCAGGTTCATCTCCAGGGCCTTGCTGGCGCCGACCAGGCGCGGCAGCCGCTGGGTCCCGCCGAAGCCGGGGATGATCCCCAGCTTCACCTCGGGCTGGCCGAAGACGGCGGCCTCCGCGGCGATCCGGAAGTCGCAGGCCATCGCCACCTCGCAACCACCGCCGAAGGCGATCGAGTTGACGGCCGCGATCGTCGCCACCCGCGAGGTGCCGAACTCGCGCAGCAGCGCGTGGGCGGTCTCGATCAGCTCGCGGCCGTCGGTCTGCGGATCCATCTGCGTGAACGCCTTGATGTCGGCGCCGGCCGAGAAGACGACCGGGACCGAGGAGGCGATCACCATCGCGCCGATCTCCTCGTTGGCGTTGACCTTCTCCCAGACCGCCTTGAGGTCGTGGATGACCTGCGGCGAAACCGCGTTCATCGGCAGGTTGGCGAGCCAGGCGATCGCGACGTCGCCGCGGGTCTCCAGCTTCACCTTCTCGGGCTGCTCGCCCTCGTCCGGCTGCGGGTAGGCGTAGAAGCCCTGGCCGGTGGCGAGGCCGTAGCGGCCCTGCGCGACCAGGCGCTTGAGGGTGACCGGCGGCTCGAAGCGGTCGCCGTGCTTCTCCTCCAGCTGCTCGCAGCGCTCGAGGACCTTGTCGAGACCCTCGACGTCGGCCTTCCAGAACGGCGGCAGCAGGCCTTTGGTCGGGTCGAGGCCGGCGCCGGCCATCATCCCCAGGTCGATGTCGCGGACCGAGCAGATGCCTTCCTCGACCAGCAGGCAGGCCTCGATCAGGGCGCGGCAGGTGAACATCGCCACCAGTTCCTCGCCGTCGGGCTCGGCCTCGCCGGGGACCGTCTGCACGCCGTCCTTGAAGAAGCCCTCGCCGCCGCTCTTGGCACCGAGCTTGCCCTCGGCTACCAGGCCCTGCAGTCCCTTGTGGACGTAGAAGCTCTCGCCGTAGGAGTCGTTGAGGTGCTCGGCGACGTGCAGCACGGTGTCGAGGCCGAGCAGGTCGGTGAGGAAGAAGGGGCCCATCGGGGCGACCTTCGCCTCGGCGATCGCCTTGTCGATCGCGGCCAGCGAGAGGCCGTTGTCCTCCTGGGCCCGCCAGATCTCGCCGATCGTCGCCATGAGGATTTTGTTGACGACGAAGCCCGGGACCTCTCCGCAGACGATCGGCTGCTTCTTGATCGCCTGGGCGAAGTTGTAGGCGGCGGTGGCGGTCTCCTGGGAGGTGTCCCCGCCGACGATCACCTCGACCAGCGGCATGATCGAGGCCGGGTAGAAGAAGTGGAAGCCGACGACCTTGTCGGCCCGCAGCGTCGCCTCGCCGATCTCGGTGATCGAGAGCGAGGAGGTGTTCGAGGAGAGGATCGCGTGGCCGGGGGTGGCGGCGTCGATCTCGCGGAAGACCGCCTGCTTGATCTCCATCCGCTCCGGGACCGCCTCGATCACGAAGTCGACGTCGCCGAACTCCTCGTAGGTGGTGGTGCCGATGACCCGGCCCATGACCTCGGCGAGGCGGGCGTCGGCCTGCTCCTGGGTCAGCTTCTCCTTCTTGACGAGGCGGGCGAGCTGGCCCTGCGTGACCGCGCGGGCCTTCTCCAGCGCCGCGTCGACGAACTTCTGGTCGATGTCCTTGACGACCACGGGGATGTCGGCTGCGGCAATCGCCTGCGCGATCTCGCCGCCCATCGTGCCGCCGCCGACGACGGCGGCCTTGGATACGAACATTGCGGGTGAATCCTCCCGGAGTTTCGGCTTTGGCATGCGGCGTTCGCCGCGCCGGGGGAGGCTATCCGGTTGTCGCCCCGACAGCAGGGACAACCCCGGCCCGACAAAGCTGTACGGGCGTACAAATGCCCGATCGGGAAACGGGCATTAGGCTCCTTTGGCTCTTTATATGGGGGGCAACCCGCAATCCGACCGCGCCTGGAGTGGGCGCAGCCAAGTGAGGGACTGACCAAGCGATGAGCCGAATCCGCCAGCAGAACGTGACCGCAGCGCAGTGGAGCTCCAACGGGGAGGCTCTCGGCGCGCTCGACCTGACCCAGCCCGAGAACAACCTGTTCGGGGCCAACGTCTTCTCCGTCGCCGTGCAGCGCGACCGCCTGCCCGGGGACGTCTTCGAGAAGCTGCAGGCGACGATGCGCGACGGCGCCGCCCTCGACCCGTCCCTCGCCGATGCCGTCGCCGAGGCGATGAAAGAGTGGGCGCTGGAGAAGGGCGCCACCCATTACACCCACATGTTCCAGCCGCTGACCGGCTCGACGGCGGAGAAGCACGACTCGTTCTTCGAGCCCGCCGGCGAGGGCAGCTCGCTGGCCGGGTTCTCCGGCAAGGAGCTGATCCAGGGCGAGCCCGACGCCTCCTCGTTCCCGACCGGCGGCGTCCGCGCCACCTTCGAGGCGCGCGGCTACACCGCCTGGGACCCGACCAGCCCCGCCTTCATCCTCGAGAACCCCAACGGGGCGCTGCTCTGCATCCCGACCGCCTTCGCCTCCTGGACCGGCGAGGCGCTCGACGCGAAGATCCCGCTGCTGCGCTCGATGGACGCGCTCTCGCGCTCGGCCGTGCGGGCCCTGAAGCTGCTCGGCGACGAGCAGACCCAGCGCGTCTTCACGACCGTCGGGCCCGAGCAGGAGTACTTCCTGATCGACGAGCAGTACTTCTACGAGCGGCCCGACCTGATCGCCACCGGGCGGACCCTGTTCGGCGCCAAGCCGCCGAAGGGCCACGAGCTCGACGACCACTACTTCGGCTCGATCCC
>CBIHMQ010000174.1:0-4480 GCA_966211075.1 uncultured bacterium | reverse complement strand
GACAGGACCCGCGGTCGAGCCGTTAGACCCACCCCCGTCCCCCTCGCCCGCTTCCATCTCCGCCAACGGCTGCCCGACCGGCACCTCGTCGTCCACCGCGGCGACCAGCTTCGTGATCACCCCGCTGACCGGCGCCGGCACCTCGGCGTCGACCTTGTCGGTGGAGACCTCGACGACGGTGTCGCCCTCGTTGACGAAATCGCCCTCGGCGACGTGCCACTCGAGGACGATTCCCTCGGTCACCGACTCGCCCATCTCGGGCATCGCGATCTGCACGGTGGCCGTCTCTGGCATTTCTTCTTCGCAGTCTATGAAACGGGCGAAGCGTTCTTCGTCTTGCGGGTAGTCTGGGTGCCGTGAATTACTTCGTCACCGGGGCGACGGGCTTCATCGGCCGCAACCTGATCGCGCGATTGCTGCAGCGCGACGGCACGATCTACGCCCTGGTGCGGTCCGGGTCGCGCGGCCGTCTCGAGGAGCTGCGGACCAGCTTCGGGGCCGACGGGGCGAGGATCGTCCCGGTCGCCGGCGACCTCACCCAGCCCGGCCTCGGCGTCGCCGAGGAGGACATGGTGGCGATGCGGGGCGAGGTCGACCACTTCTTCCACCTGGCCGCGATCTACGACATCACCGCCAGCGCCGAAGCTCAGGAGGCGGCCAACGTCGAGGGGACCCGCCATGCCGTCGAGCTGGCCGGCGCGATCGAGGCCGGCATCTTCCACCACGTCAGCTCGATCGCCGCGGCCGGCCTCTACCGAGGCGAGTGGCGCGAGGACATGTTCGACGAGGCCGAACGGCTCGACACCAACCCCTACTTCCGCACCAAGCACGAGTCCGAGCGGCTGGTCCGCGAGGAGTGCCCGCGGCCCTGGCGCGTCTACCGCCCGGGGATCGTCGTCGGCGACTCCCGCACCGGCGAGATCGACAAGATCGACGGTCCGTACTACTTCTTCAAGACCCTTCAGCGGGCGCGGCGGGTGCTGCCGAACTGGCTGCCGCTGCTGGGCGTCGAAGGCGGCGAGATCAACATCGTCCCGGTCGACTACGTCGCCGACGCTGTCGACCACATCGCCCACAAGCCGAAGCTGAACGGCCGCGCCTTCCACCTCACCGACCCGGAGCCGAAGACCGCCGGCGAGGTGGTCAACCTCTTTGCCAAGGCGGCCAACGCACCGCGGATGGAGCTGCGGCTCGGCGCCGAGGTGACCGAGCCGGCGACCGGGTTTGCCCGCTCGGCGCTGGGCCTGGTCCCGGGCGCGAAGCGGGTGACGAAGCGGGCGATCGACCAGCTCGGCCTGCCCGCTGACGTCCTCACCTACATCGACTATCCGACCCACTTCGACTCGACCCAGGCGCGCAAAGCGCTGAAAGGGTCGGGCATCGAGGTGCCGCCGCTGGAGAGCTACGCGGCCAAGGTCTGGGACTACTGGGAGCGCAACCTCGACCCCGACCTCTTCAGGGACCGGTCCCTCTCCGGGGCGGTGCGCGGCAAGATCGTCCTGATCACCGGCGCGTCTTCGGGGATCGGCAAGGCGACCGCGGTCAAGGTCGCCGACGCCGGCGCGACGGTGCTGCTGGTCGCCCGCTCGGTCGACAAGCTCGAGGAGACCAAGGAGGAGATCGTCTCCGCCGGCGGCACCGCCCACATCCACCGCTGCGACCTCTCCGACATGGAGGACATCGAGCGGATGGCCGAGGAGGTGCTGGCCTACCACGGCCACGTCGACATCCTCGTCAACAACGCCGGGCGCTCGATCCGCCGCTCGGTGGCGCTCTCCTACGACCGCTTCCACGACTACGAGCGGACGATCCAGCTCAACTACCTGGGCGCGGTGCGGCTGATCCTGGCGCTGATGCCGGCGATGCGGGCGCGCAAGTCGGGCCACATCATCGACATCAGCTCGATCGGCACCCAGACGAATCCGCCGCGCTTCTCCGCCTACGTCGCCTCGAAGGCCGCGCTCGACGCCTTCGGCCGCGTGATCGCCTCCGAGGTCAAAGACGACGGCGTCCACATCACCACGATCCACATGCCGCTGGTGCGGACGCCGATGATCGCGCCGACCCGGATGTACGACATGTTCCCGGCGATCTCCCCCGAGGAGGCGGCCGAGATGATCGCCAAGGCGATGGTCGGCCGGCCCAAGAAGGTGGCGACCAAACTCGGCACCTTCGGCGAGCTCCTCTACGCGGTCGCCCCCAAGGCCAGCGACTCGATCCTCAACACCGCCTACAAGCTCTTTCCGGAGTCCCAGGCCGCCAAAGGCAAGTCCGAGGAGGCCCCGGACAAGGCCCCCTCGACCGAGGCCGTCGCCTTCGCGCACCTGATGAAAGGCGTCCACTGGTAGCCGTTTTCCGGTCTGTGTGTACGTTGTCTGTACACTGAGGTAGTCGATGGCTGCCTCGATCAAAGAGACTCGGGATCGTCGCTGGGACCTGCGCGTCGCCGAGTCGGAGGACGAGCTGGTGCGCGCGGCGAGCGACGCCGCCGAGACCAGCTTCACCGGCTTCGTCCGTCTCGCCGCGGTCAGCGAGGCGAGGCGGGTTCTCGCCGACCGGACCACGTTCGAGCTTGAAGCGAAGAACTGGACCCAGTTCATGGAGCTGCTCGATCGTCCCGCTCGCGTGCCCGACGGCCTCCGCGATCTCTTCGCCAAGCCCAGCGTCTTCGAGTAGCGCGCGGCAGGCATGGGCTTTTCGCGGCCCGAGCCGCTGCGGAGGAAGCACGACCTCGGCGACTTCGGCTGCGGCGACGAGGCACTCGACGGCTGGCTGCACAGGTACTCCCGTCACGCCGAGGCGGCGGGTTCGGCACGGGTCTTCGTCACGACGGACGGGGCCACGGTGGCGGGCTACTACGCGCTCACCGTCGGCCAGGTCGAGCCGGCTGCCGCGACCGCGCGGCTGCTGAAGGGCCAGCCGGCGAAGCGGTCGGTGCCGGTGGCGATCCTGGCTCGCCTCGCCGTCGATCGGCGCCACCAGGGCCTGGGCGTGGGCCGGTCGTCGCTTCAGGACGCGCTGCTGCGCGCCGCCACCGCGGCCGAGTCGGTCGGGATCCGCGCTCTCGTCGTCCACGCCTACGAGGAGGCCCAGGCCTTCTACGCCCGCTACGGATTCGAGTCGTCGCCCACCGACCCACTGCATATGGTCCTGTTGATGAGGGACATCGCTCGCTTCTTCGAGGAGCTGGAGGGCAAGTGACCGAGCGGCGGCTCAAGCACTGGGGCTGGGGGTACGAGGACCAGGCGCCGACGGCGACGCAGTTGCGGGAGGCGGGGGAAGGGATCCGGGCCCGGTTCGGGTTCGGCGGCGAGGTCGAGAAGCCGGTGCCGCTGGAGGAGGTCGAGCTGCGGGCGCCGCGGCTGAAGGCGCCGGCCCGGCTTGGGGACCTCTTCTCGGACGACCGCTACGAGCGGGTCTCGCGGGCGCTCGGCAAGGCCTACCGCGACGTCGTCCGCGGCTTCCGCGGCGAGTTCGAGAACCCGCCGGACCTGGTCGCCTTCCCGCGCGACGAGGGGGAGATCGAGACGGTGCTGAACTGGGCCGAGGCCGAGGGAGCAGCGGTGATCCCGTTCGGGGGCGGGACCAGCGTCGTCGGCGGGGTCGAGGCGCGGCTCGGCGACCGCCCTGTGGTGACGATGGACCTGCGGCGGCTGGACCGGGTTCTGGAGGTCGAGCCGGCCTCGCTGGCGGCGCGGATCCAGGCCGGCGCGACCGGGCCGCGCCTCGAGGAGCAACTGCGCGAGCACGGCCTCACCCTGCGCCACTTTCCGCAGTCCTTCGAGTACGCGACGCTGGGCGGCTGGATCGCCACCCGGGCCGGAGGCCACTTCGCCACCGTCGAGACCCACGTCGACGACCTGGTCGAGTCGGTGCGGGCGATCACGCCGCGGGGCGACTGGGAGAGCCGGCGGCTGCCGGGCTCCGGTGCCGGTCCCTCGCCGGACCGGCTGCTGCTCGGCTCCGAGGGCATCCTCGGCGCGATCGCCGAGGCCTGGGTGCGGGTGCGGCCCCGGCCCGAGTTCAAGTCCTCCTGCGGAGTCGAGTTCGCCGACTTCGCGACGGCGGTGCGGGCCGTGCGCGAGATCTCCCAGACGCCGCTCCGCCCCTCCAACTGCCGCCTGCTCGACGCCTCCGAGGCGGAGTTGACCGGGGCTGGGAGCGGCGAGGCGAACCTGCTGATCCTCGGCTTCGAGTCGGCCCACCACCCGGTCGACGCCTGGATGGAGTTGGCCCTGGCGATCGCCCGCGAGCACGGCGGCGTCCCGGGCGAGGTGCGGGGAGGCGGTGAGAGCGGCGAGGACGCGGTCGGCGCCTGGCGCGGCGCCTTCCTGCTGGCGCCCTACCTGCGCGACACCTTCATTGCCTGCGGGGTCCTCTCCGAGACCTTCGAGACGGCGGTCACCTGGGACCAGTGGCCCGAGTTCGACGCCTTGGCGATCGACTGCACCGGACGATAGTTGGTACCGGTGTAATATTC
>CBIHMQ010000173.1:0-4518 GCA_966211075.1 uncultured bacterium | reverse complement strand
CGGCTTCGCCGCCGGCTGCAACGCCGGCGCCGCGGCGGCAACCGGCGAGCTCCTGGTCATCTTGAATCCCGACGCGGCGCCGCAACCCGGCTTCGGGGAGGCGATCCGGCGCCCCTGGCGCGACGAGCGCGGCTGGGACGCCTGGCAGGCCCTCGTCGCCGACGGCACCGGGACGAAGATCAACTCCGCCGACAACCCGGTCCACTTCACCGGGATCGTCTGGGCCGGCGGTCACGACCTCCCGCTTGCCGAGGCGCCGCCGGCCAAGGAGGTGGTCTCGCTCTCCGGTGCCTGCCTGGCGATCCCCCGCCGCGTCTGGGGCGAAGTGGGCGGCTTCCCCGCCGAGTACTTCCTCTACCACGAGGACGTCGACCTGGCCATGCGCCTGCGCCTGCGCGGGCTGCGAGCCGGTATCGAGCCGGCGGCGGTGGTCGCGCACGACTACGAGTTCGGCGTCAACGCCGACAAGTGGCGCTGGCTCGAGCGCAATCGCCTCGCTTTCCTCGTCCGTGTCTACCCCGGCGCCCTGCTGGCCCTGCTCGCGCCGGCGCTGCTGGCGACCGAGCTGGCGCTGCTCCCGGTCGCCGTCGCCGGCGGTTGGGGCCGTCAGAAGCTGCGCGCGAACCGCGAATTCCTCCGCTGGCTGCCCCGCCTGCTGCGCGAGCGGCGCCAGCTCCAGGCGACCCGCGAGGTCAGCGCCGCCCAGTTCGCCTCGCTGCTCACCCCGGACCTAGGCTCGCCCTTCATCTCCCCGCTGGCCCGCTCGCTCCCGGCTCGCCTGCTGCTCCGCGCCTACTGGCGCGCGGTCCGCGCGATCCTCGGTCGAGTGGGCGATTAGACCCGCCATAGGACGGCTAACAGCCCACTCATCTCCGCACCGGCGCGCCTAGATCGGCTGGCTGGTCGGCCGGATCAGGATCTCGTTGACGTCGACGCCGTCGCGCTGCTCGAGCGCGAACAGGACCGCCTTGGCGATGTCGGTGTCCTCGAGCGCCCCCGGCCCCGCGCCGTTGTCGAAGAAGGGCGTGTCGGTCATGCCGGGCTCGATCAGGGTGACCCGGATCGCGTGGTTGTCGTGCATCTGGCGCAGCTCCGCCCGCAGCGCCTCGCCGATCGCGGTCGCCGCCCACTTGGTCGCCGAGTAGAGCGAGCCGGGCAGGGCGCGGCGGCCGGCGACCGAGCTGGTGACGATGAAGTGGCCGTCGCCGCGCTCGAGCAGGTGGGGGAGGGTGGCGCGGATCGTCAGCGCCACGCCGTAGACGTTGGTCAGCACCATCGAGCGCCAGTGCTCGACCGACTCCTCGAGGAAGCCGCGGGTCGCCCCGAAGCCGGCGTTGGCGAAGACGACGTCGATACGGCCGAAGCTCTCGAGCGCGGCCGCAATGAGCGCCTGCACCTCGTCCCACTCGGTGACGTCGCAGCGCACCGCCAGGGCCCGCTCCTCGCCGCCCAGCTCGGCGACCAGCTCCCGCAGCGGCTCCTCGCTGCGCGCCGCCAGGACCAGGCGATGGGTCGGGGCGGCAGCCCGCGCCGTCGCGGCACCGATGCCGCTGCTGGCACCGGTGATCAAGAGGACCGGATCCGCTCCCTCGCCAGGCGTCATGTGGCGATTCTCGCAAACCCCGGGAACCGGGCGAGCGGCCGGGATTGCGATAATCCCCAGCGCTCGTGGATCCTCAGCGCAAGCGACAGGTCAGGCTCGTCGTCGCCCTCAGCGTCGCCGTCCTGCTGGCCGTCGCCCTCATCTACACCTCGTTCACCGCCTCGACCCAGGCCAAGGAGCCGACCGAGCTGCTGGACGCCGCGCCCGGGACCAGCTACGAGATGTCCGGCCGGGTCGTCCCCAAGTCCGTCCAGCGCCGGGGCAACGCCCTCACCTTCGAGGTCGAGGACCGGGACGGCCACGGCCAGAGCCTGCCCGTCACCTACACCGGCACCGTCCCGGACCCGTTCCGCGGCGGTCGCGAGATCATCCTCACCGGCGCGATGCAGGGGGGCACCTTCGTCGGCGAGCCGGACACGCTCGTCACCAAGTGCCCCTCGAAGTTCACGACCAAAGACGATGGCTAGCCTCGGCAGCGTCCTGCTGGCGGGGGCCTTCCTCGCCGCAGTGCTCGCCGCCGCCTTCGCGCTCCTCGGTCGCGACGGGGATCGCCGCTGGCGGGATCTCTCCCGCCGCACCGTCTACCTCTTCCTGGGGCTGCTGACGGTCTGCGTGTCGATCGTCGAGATCGCCTTCGTCACCGACGACTTCTCCTTCCACCTGGTCCAGCAGCACTCCTCGATCGAGACGCCGACCTTCTACAAGTACGCGGCGATGTGGTCGAGCCAGGAGGGCTCGCTGCTGCTCTGGGCCTGGGTGCTGGCGATCGCGTCGAGCGCGGCGCTGTACGCGACCCGCAACCGGCTCCGCGAGATCGTCCCCTGGGCGACCGCGGTGATGATGGGCGTCGGCGCCTTCTTCACCGGCCTGATGCTGTTCGCGCCCGACGTCAACCCCTTCGCGACGTTGAGCCCGGTGCCGGCCGACGGGGTCGGCCTCAACCCGCTGCTGCAGCACCCGAGCATGATGATCCACCCGCCGATGCTCTACTCGGGCTACGTGGCGACGACGATCCCGTTCGCCTTCGCGATCGGCGCCCTCGTCACCCGCCGCCTCAACGCCGAGTGGATCCGCTCGACCCGCCGCTTCGCCCTGATCGGCTGGGCCTTCCTCGGCCTCGGCCTGCTGCTCGGCGCCCGCTGGTCCTACACCGAGCTCGGCTGGGGCGGCTACTGGGCCTGGGACCCGGTCGAGAACGCGGCGCTGATGCCGTGGCTGGTCAACACCGCCTTCCTGCACTCGATCATGGTCCAGGAGAAGCGGGGGATGCTGAAGGTCTGGAACGTCTGCCTCGTCGTCGCCACCTTCTCGCTGGCGCTGCTCGGCACCTTCCTGGTCCGCTCCGGGGTCCTGCAGTCGATCCACTCCTTCGGCGACAACACCGTCGGCCCCTACGTGCTCGGCCTGATCGCGGTGGTCCTGGTCGGCTCGACCGCCCTGATCGTCTCCCGCCTCGACGACCTCCGCTCCGAAAAGCGGATCGACTCGTTGATCTCCCGCGAGTCGGTCTTCCTGGTCAACAACCTGCTGCTCGTCGGGCTGACCGCGATCGTCTTCTGGGGCACCTTCTTCCCGTTGATCTCGGAACTGTTCACCGGCGAGAAGGCCTCGCTGGCGGCGCCCTGGTTCGACCAGTACACGACCCCGCTCGGGGTGCTGCTGGTCCTCTTCACGGGGATCGGGCCGCTGCTCGCCTGGCGCCGGGTCAGCTGGGCATCGGCGAAGCGGATCTTCGTGGCGCCGCTGGCGGTGGCCGCGGTGGTCACCGTGGCGCTGCTGCTCTTCACCGACGTCGCCGACAGCATCTGGGCGCTGGCGCTGTTCGCATTCGCCGCCTTCGCGCTGACCGGGCTCGGGCAGGAGTTCTGGAAGGGCGCGGCGGCGCGGCGGCGGCTCTCCGGCGGCTCCTTCGCCGGCGCCCTGGGGGCGGTCGTCTCCCGCAACCGCCGCCGCTACGGCGGCTACATCGTCCACGCCGGGCTGATCGTCTTGCTGATCGGCATCGCCGCCTCCTCTAGCTTCCAAACCAACCGCGACGTCACCCTGCGGCCGGGGGAGAGCGCCGTGATCGACGGGCGGACCGTGACCTACCTGCGGCCGACGGTCGCGGTCGACGACCTCAAACTCACCTTTGGTGCCGACCTCAAGGTCGAGGAGGACGGCAAGCAAACGCTTCTGCACCCGAGTCGCGAGTACTTCCGGCCGACCGGCGTGGAAACCGGGACGATCAGCAGCTTCTTCGCCGGCGAGGCGACCAGCGAGGTCGGGCTCGCGGCCGGCTTCGGCGCCGACCTCTGGACCGCCGTGCAGCCCAACCTCAGCGACGTGCAGCGGCGGGTGCGAGCGGCCGACAAAGGCTTCGCCGCCTGCGTGCGCGGCGCCCCCGGGACGCCCGAGGAGTGCAAAGCGGTGGGGGCGCTGATGCGGGCCGCCGCGGCCAACCCGAGCCTGCGGCCGAGGGCGCTGCGCCAGATCTCCGAACTGCAGGACGCGACCGCCGAGCAGATCGCCCGCAGCTACCTCGCCGACAACGCCCCGGCGACCTTCCGGGTCATCGTCGATCCGCTCGTCACCTGGATGTGGATCGGCGGCCTGATCGCCCTGGCGGGAGCGCTGATCGCGCTATGGCCGGGCCGCGGCCGGCGCCGCGGCAGCCCGGTCCGGACCGAAGCCGACGCCCTCAAGGAAGCCAAGTACCGCGAGATCCGCGACGCCGAACTCGACCACGCCGCCGGCAAGCTCTCCGACGAGGACTACGCGATCCTCGACGCCGAGCTCCGCAAGGAGGCGGTTGAGATTCTGGACGAGGTGGGCGGGCCGGGCGGCGCGAATGGCAACGGCGCGCGCGAAAAAGTCGAGCAGAGCTAGACTGGTCGACCGTGTACACGCTTCTGGGCATCCTGCAGGTGATCATG
>CBIHMQ010000172.1:0-4520 GCA_966211075.1 uncultured bacterium | reverse complement strand
ACTCCAGGGTCGCCACCCAGACGAGCAGCGCCACCGGCAGGAAGGCGAGGATCCGGGAGACGCCGAGGGCCCGCATTGCGGCGACGAGGCCCAGGCCCGCCGCGGCGACCGCCAGCCAGACGAGCGAGAGCTCGCCGGTGTAGGCGACGGCGATCACGCCGATCGCGGCGACGTCGTCGGCGACCGCCAGGGTGACCAGGAAGAGCCGGACGCCGATCGCGACCCGGTCGCCGAGGATCGCCAGGACCGCGATCGCGAAGGCGGCGTCGGTCGCCATCGGGATGCCCCAGCCGCTGGAGTCGACGGCGGTGCCGGTAACGGCCAGGAAGACCGCGATCGGGACGAGGACGCCGCCGGCGGCCGCGAGGATCGGCAGCGCGGCCGCTTTCGGGTCGCGGAGGTCGCCGGTGACCAGCTCGCGCTTGATCTCCAGGGCGATCAGGAAGAAGAACAGCGTCATCAGGCCGTCGTTGACCCAGTGTTCGAGGTTCTCGGTGATCGAGAGGTCGCCGACGCCGATCCGCAGGTCGGTCGACCACAGCGAGCGGTAGCTCTCGGCGTCGATCAGGTTGACCCAGGCCAGCGCCGCGAAGGCCCCGACCAGCAGCGCCACCCCGCCGCCGGCTTCGGTGCGCAGGAAGCGGGTCGCCGATTCGAGCGCGGTGCGCTGTTCGTTGCTCGCGGGTTCGCTGATCAGCCCATCAAAACGGAATTCGCGATCTCAGGCGGGGTCGAGCGGGGCGGCCCGGGCCGACGCTACGCTCGCGTGGTGACGCCGGACGAGCTCGCCGACCTCGCGCATCTGCGCCGCGCCCGCGATCTCATCGACCGCGAGTACGCGAGCCCGCTCGACGTAACCGCGCTCGCCCGCGCCGCCCTGATGTCGACCGCGCACTTCTCGCGGCGGTTTCGCGCCGCCTACGGGGAGACGCCGTATGCCTACCTGATGACGCGCCGCATCGAGCGGGCGAAGGCGCTGCTGCGGCGCGGGGACATGTCGGTGACCGAGGTCTGCATGGAGGTCGGCTGCTCGTCGCTGGGCTCGTTCAGCTCCCGCTTCACCGAGCTCGTGGGGGAGACCCCGACTGCCTACCGGGCCCGGGACCACGGGTCCCTCGCCGAGGTGCCGGGCTGCATCGCCAGGGACCTCACCCGGCCGAGCCGCGAGCCGAGCAGGAATGGAGAAACGCCGGTGGTGTCTGCTCCCTAGCCTTGCGGCCATGAACCTCACTCTCTCCACCTGCTTCGTAATCGTCCATGACCCCGACAGCGCCGTGGCGTTCTACCGCGACACGCTCGGCCTCGAAGAGCGCAACGACGTCGCCAAAGGCGACTTCCGCTGGATCACCGTCGGCGCCGCCTCCCAGCCGGACGTCGCCGTCGTCCTCACCAACTACCTGAACGGCAGCCCCGCCGACGGCGAGGCGGTCGCCGCGCTGGTCGCCAAGGGCGCCCTCAACGGCGTCCACTTCCACACCGACGACCTCGACGCCACCTTCGACAAGCTGGTCGCCGCCGAGGCCGAGATCGTCCAGGAGCCGATGGAGCAGCCCTGGGGCACGCGCGACTGCGCGGTGCGCGACCCGTCCGGCAACATGATCCGGATCGACCAGCCGCCCGCCGCCTAGATGCACTCTGCCGACAGCCACGACCTGATCCGGGTCCACGGGGCCCGGGTCAACAACCTCAAGGACGTCAGCGTCGAGATCCCGAAGCGGCGGCTGACCGCGTTCACCGGCGTCTCCGGATCCGGCAAGAGCTCGCTGGTCTTCGGGACCGTCGCGGCGGAGTCCCAGCGGCTGATCAACGAGACCTACAGCGCCTTCGTGCAGGGATTCATGCCGACCCTGGCGCGGCCCGAGGTCGACGTCCTCGAGGGGCTGACGACGGCGATCATCGTCGACCAGGAGCGGCTCGGCAGCGACCCCCGCTCCACGGTCGGCACCGTCACCGACGCCAACGCGATGCTGCGGATCCTCTTCAGCCGGCTCGGCAAGCCGCACGTCGGCTCGCCGCAGGCCTTCTCCTTCAACGTCGCCTCGGTCGAGGCCTCGGGGATGCTCAAGAAGGGCGACGGGAAATCGGAACGGGTGAACTTCTCCCGCACCGGCGGCATGTGCCCCAACTGCGAGGGGCGGGGCACGGTCAGCGACTTCGACCTGACGGCGCTCTACGACGAGACCAAGTCGCTGAACGAAGAGGCGCTGACGATCCCCGGCTACAGCATGTCCGGCTGGTACGGCCGGATCTTCCGCGGCACCGGGTTCTTCGACCCGGACAAGCCGATCAAGAGGTTCACCAAGAAAGAACTGAACGACCTCCTCTACAAGGAGCCGACCAAGATCAAGGTCGACGGCATCAACCTCACCTACGCCGGGCTGATCCCGTCGATCCAGAAGTCGTTCCTGTCCAAGGACCGCGAAGGGATGCAGCCGCACATCCGCGCCTTCGTCGACCGGGCGATCACCTTCGCCACCTGCCCGGCGTGCGACGGCACCCGGTTGAGCGAGGCGGCCCGCTCCGCGAAGATCCGGAAGAAAAGCATCGCCGACCTCTGCGCGATGCAGATCAGCGACCTGGCCGAGTGGATCGGCGCGCTGAAGGAGCCCTCGGTGGCGCCGCTGCTGGAGGCGCTCGGCGAGACCCTCGACTCGTTCGTGGAGATCGGCCTCGGCTACCTCTCGCTGGAGCGGGCGGCGGGGACGCTCTCCGGCGGCGAGGCGCAGCGGACGAAGATGATCCGCCAGCTCGGCTCGTCGCTGACCGACGTCACCTACGTCTTCGACGAGCCGACGATCGGGCTGCACCCACACGACATCCAGCGCATGAACGAGCTGCTGCTGCGGCTGCGCGACAAGGGCAACACCGTGCTGGTCGTCGAGCACAAGCCGGAGGCGATCGCGATCGCCGACCACGTCGTCGACCTCGGGCCGCGCGCCGGCGGCGAGGGCGGGGAGGTGGTCTTCGAGGGCACCGTCGCGGGCCTGCGCAAGAGCAAGACGCTGACCGGGCGGCACCTCGACGACCGCGCCTCCCTGAAGGAGTCGGTGCGCGAGTCCTCGGAGGCGCTGGAGGTGCGCGGCGCCAGCACCCACAACCTCCAGGACGTCGACGTCGACATCCCGCTCGGGGTCCTGGTCGTCATCACCGGGGTGGCCGGCTCGGGCAAGAGCTCGCTGATCGACGGCTCGGTGTCCGGGCGGGACGGCGTCGTCACCGTCGACCAGACCGCGATCCGTGGCTCGCGGCGCAGCAACCCCGCCACCTACACGAAGCTGCTCGACCCGGTCCGCAAGGCGTTCGCGAAAGCCAACGACGTCAAACCGGGCCTGTTCAGCGCCAACTCCGAAGGCGCCTGCCCGAACTGCAACGGCGCCGGAGTCGTCTATACCGACCTGGCGATGATGGCCGGGGTCGCCACCCCCTGCGAGGTGTGCGACGGCAAGCGCTTCCAGGCCGAGGTGCTCGAGTACGAGTTCGGCGGTAGGGACATCAGCGAGGTCCTGGAGATGTCGGTGGCCGAGGCCGAGGAGTTCTTCGCCGACGGCGACGGGGCGATCCCGGCCGCCCACAAGATCCTCGACCGCCTCGCCGACGTCGGCCTCGGCTACCTGACCATCGGCCAGCCGCTGACGACCCTCTCCGGCGGCGAGCGCCAGCGCCTCAAGCTGGCCACCGAGATGGCCGGGAAGGGCGACGTCTACGTCCTCGACGAGCCGACCACCGGCCTCCACCTCGCCGACGTCGAGCAGCTGCTCGCCCTCCTCGACCGCCTCGTCGAGTCCGGCAAGTCGGTGATCGTCATCGAGCACCACCAGGCCGTGATGGCCCACGCCGACTGGATCGTCGACCTCGGCCCCGGCGCCGGCCACGACGGCGGCAAGGTCGTCTTCGAGGGCACCCCCGCCAACCTCGTCGCCGCCCGCTCGACCCTGACCGGCGAGCACCTGGCGGAGTACGTTCGCCCCGCTTGATCCCGCACCTGCACGAACGCTTCCCGGCCTTGGTCGGGACCCTGCCGCACCTCTCCCTGTCCGAGCGGCCGACGCCGGTGCGAGAGCTGGGCGGGCTCGGCGTCTGGGCGAAGGAAGACGGTCGGTTCGGTTCCGGGGGGTGGGGCGGCAACAAGGTGCGGAAGCTGGAGTGGCTGATCCCGGACGCCCAGCGGCGCGGGCGCGGGTCGATCCTCACCTTCGGCGGTCTCGGCACGAACTGGGGGTTGGCGACGGCGCTCTACGCGCGGGAGCTGGGGATCGAGACGGCGCTGGCACTGGTCGACCAGCCGGTCGACGACCACGTCCGGGCCCAGCTCGCCCGGCTCGAAACCTCGGGGGCGCGGATCCACCGGACGCACACGAAGGCCCGGACCGTGGCGATGCTGCCGTGGCTGCTCGCTCGAAACGCCCGCCGCGGGCGGCTGCCGTACCTGCTGCCGGCGGGCGGGTCCTCGCCGGTCGGGGCGCTCGGCTACGTCGAGGCGGCCCTGGAGATCGCCGCCCAGGTCGCGGACGGATCGCTGC
>CBIHMQ010000171.1:0-4565 GCA_966211075.1 uncultured bacterium | reverse complement strand
GTACGGAACCAGCAGCTCGTAGGTGAGGGTGGGGAGGAGGTCGGGGAGCGACTCCGCGCGGCCCATCGCGACCTCTTCGTAGACGCGGGCGAAGATGCCGGCGGCGGCGATGCTGGAGATCTGGGGGAGGTCCTCGGCGATCGGGCTGAGCTCGCGGCCCTCGTCGAGGATCGAGGTGAAGAGGTGGAAGTACTCCTGGAAGCGCTCGGCGTAGACGGGGCCGGCGGCGGCCATCTCGACCACCGCGACGCGGGCGGCGAGGGGGTCGGCGGCGAGCCATCCGAGCAGGCGGGCGAGGCCGGCGCGGACGCGTTGGGGCCAGGTCCCCTCGGCGTCCTCGTAGGCGCCGCGCACCTGGGTCACCAGGTCCTCGACCAGGAGGGTGTGAGCGGCGAGGAAGCAGTCGCGCTTGTCCTCGAAGAGCTCATAGAAGGTCTCGCGCCCGACGCCGGATGCCTGCAGGACGTCGGCCACCGAGGTCGCCTCATAGCCCTTCTCGCCGCAGACCCGAACCATCGCCGCCAGCAGGCGTTGGCGCTGGTTGTGAGCTATCTCCTCGCGCGGCAGGCCATGCGGGCCGCGCGGGAGCCGGGTCGAGGCCGGGCCCCGCGGGGAGTCCGGCCCTTCGCTCATTTCGCCGATCCCGTGGCGCCGACCCCGTCGGCCATCGTGGCCCGCGCCGACCGCGCCGCTTTCAGCGCCTCCTCCTGGCCTAGGAACGGGAGCAGGGCGATGAAGAGGACGTCGGGCAGCAGCTGCGGCAGCTCCGCGGTTCGCCCGGCGGTGATCCGCTCGATGATCAGGACCTGCGCTCGCCCGAGGGCGCCGATCGCCAGCGGGTTGTCGGCGCGCTCGCCATCCGGCAGCGGCTGCGGCGCCAGCGCTTCCGCCAGGGCCGGTCGGTGGCGCTCGACCAGAGCGGGGTCGACGGCGCCGGCCTCGACGAAGGCGAGCCGGGCGAAGTCCGGTTTGCGGGCCGCGACCTCGAGGATCGCGGCGATCCCGGCGCGGACTTCGTCGGGCCAGGTGCCGGTGTCCTGGCGTGCCGCCGCCACGCTCTGCTCGAGCTCGGCGACGAAGGCGACGCCGGCTGCCTCGAAGCACTGCTGCTTGCCCTCGGGGAAGAGTTTGTAGAAGGTGCGGGTGGAGACTCCGGCGCGTTTGGCGACTTCGCCGATCGTCGTCGCCGCGTAGCTGCGTTCCGCGCAGAGCGCGGCCATCGCCGCCAGCACCTTCTCTTCGCGGGCGCGGGAGGCAGAGGGCGCCGGCGAGGTTGGCGCGAGAACGTTGTGAGCGGACAAAAACTCGGCCTCGTTTCCCATTCACCCCGATTGTGCCACCTCGGGTGGGATGCCGAGACTTCTGCGCCGCGCCGGTTGCGGTCGCGCCGCGAGTCCGAGGGCCCGCTCGTCATCACCGCTCCGCTGCCTGGCCGGCTCGAATCCGCAGCAAACGGCTTGCTGATGCGGGAACGCCGGCGTCTCTTCTGCTTGACACCCGTGTCCACTTATGTGTACTCTCGTGTCGTAAGAAGGAAAACCTGTTGTTCGCCTCTTAAAAGAACTTGTTCTTCTTTCGGCCAGAAATTCAGTCTCGAACAGGGAAAGGGCGTTGAGCCCCGCCGCCGCGGCGACAGCGGGCAAGGGCGATCGGGGGCGCCCGCGGCTGCCTCGCGGCCCTCACGCGCTTTCCGCCGAGGAGGTCGCCCGCAACCAGCGGGAGCGCATCTTCGCGGCGCTCGCCGAGGTGATCGCCGAACGCGGATACCAGCGGACCTCGGTTGCCCGGATCAGCGCCGCGGCGGGGGTCTCAACCCGTTCCTTCTACCGGCAGTTCGCGGACAAGACCGAGTGCGTCCTCGCCTTCCATGAGCGTTCCCAGGAGCGCCTCCTCTCGACGCTTCGCGAGCCCTGTGAGGAGGGCGGCGAGCTGGCCGACCTGGTCCGCCGCTCACTCGACGCGGGTCTGCGGATGCTCGCCACCGAACCGGCGCTCGCTCAACTGCTGACCCTGGAGGCGCCAGCGGCAGGAGGACGCATCGCCCGCCGCCACTTCGACTGGCTCGGCGCCTACGCGGCGCTGCTGACGGAGGCCGGGGCGGCCCTGCCGCCGGAGCGCCGGCCCTCGCGCGCGACCGAGTTGACCCTCGTCGGCGGCATCGCTTCGCGGATCGCCGAGCTGGTCATGGCCGAGCGGGTCAGTGGTTTGTCCCAGCTGGGCCCGGAGTTGAGCGAGGTAATCCTCTCCTTCTACGGCCCGTCCGCGGAGGCTGCCTGATGCCCCGGCGGGCCGCGGCTCTTATCGAGGCGGTGGATGCGCCAGCCACGAGCGATTGTCGCTCCCGCATCCTCGACGCCACCGCCACCGTCGTCTCGCGAAGCGGTTACGGCGCCACCACGGTGACCGAGATCCTCGCCACCGCGGACGTCAGCGCCGCCGAGTTCGGGCGGCACTTCAGCGACAGGGAGGACTGCTTCCTCGCTGCCTATGACGAGGCGGTGGCCCGAATCGAGGACCGGGTCCGCGCCGCCCTCGCTGGCTGGCGCGACGGTTGGGCACGCGGTCTCCGCCGGGCGGTGGGGACGGTCGCGGAGCTGCTCGACTCCGACCCCCGCCTCGCCCGCGTCTGTGGGCGCGAGATCCTCTTCGCGGGTCCGCGGGCGCTGGACCGGCACCGGGCGACGATCGCTCGGCTGGTCCCTGTCCTGAGCGCGGGCCGCGGGCTTCACTCCAACCCCGAGGCGATCCCGCCCGACCTCGAGCGGACTCTGCTCGGCGGGGCGATCCTCTCGCTCGGCAGCGCCTCCAGGCCGACGGACCTGGTCGCCGAGGTCTCCTACTTCCTGCTGGTCACATACATGGAGCCGGCGACCGCGTGGGCACTGGCGGAGCCGAGCTAGGGATGACGGTGCCGGCTCAGGTCAGCGGCGGGCCCTTCTCGCTCGAGGTCGACTACTCGAACGCGGCGATCCTCGCCCGCCTGCCGCGCGGCCGCCACGGCCTGCCCCAGGACTTCGTCGACCGCAACCACCGCAACCGGCTGCTCGCCGCCGCGATCGAGGCGATCGCCGAATGCGGGTACCCGGCGGTGACGGTAGCGGACATAACCCGTCACGCGGCGGTCTCCCGGGGCGCCTTCTACCGGCACTTCAGCGACAAGGAGGACTGCTTCCTCGCCGCCTATGACATCGCGGTCGAGTGGCTGTGGGAGCGGGTTGAAGCGACGATCGCGGCGACGATGGGCTGGGCGCAGGGGGTCGCCAACTCGGTCGAGCGTCTGCTCGATCTGCTCGCCGCCGATCCCCGCCTGGCACGAATATGCACCGTCGAGGCCTTCGTCGTCGGGCCAGTCGCCGTGGCTCGGCACGAAGCCCTGATCGACCGGCTCGCGGCGTTGCTCCGCCGTGGCCGCGAGGAGCCGACGGCTGGCGCCGCCTTGCCCCCGCAGCTCGAGGAAGGCCTGCTCGGCGGCGCCGTCTCGCTGGTCGCCCGATACATCCACAGCGAGCGCGGGGAGCATCTCCAGGAGCTCACCCCGATCCTGGTCGAGCTGCTCCTCAGCCCCTACGTGGGCCCCGACGAAGCGCGACGGCTGCTCGCGCCTGCTTGATAGCCGGGCACGCGCCGCACGCTCAGTACGGGCGGCGGTAGTCGGTGACGTCGAGCAGCTGACGGCGTCCCTGTTCGGCGAGGATCCCCCGCGCCTCCTCGAGCAGGGCCAGGCGCTTGCCGGGGCTGTCCCGCAGCGCCCTGCCAAGCAGCGGGAAGCCGAAGGCGGGGCCGAAGACCTTGGCGGGGGAGGCCTGGCGGCCGAGGACGCGAAAGAAGGCCTCGACGAGTTCGGGATCCTCGGCGAAGCGATTTTGGAACGCCGCCGAGAGCAGCGGCCGGCGGTCGCTCTCACCCATTTCCCGGGCGAACCAGTACATCTCCCAGCAGTCGCGGTCGCGCCACTTCCACCACTCGCGCAGCGGCGCCTCGGGGTCGGCCCCGCTCTCAAGCGCCCGCGCGATCGCCGCCGCCATCGTCTCGGCCTGGCGCAGGGCGTCGGAGATGCCCTGGCCCGGGGTCGGGTCCTTGAAGTGACCGGCGTCGCCGACCAGCGCCCAACCGGGCCCGGCCGACTGGCGGAAGAAGCCGTGCCAGCGGGACATCATCCGTGCCGGCCCGACCCGGCGGGCGCCGTCAAGCTTGCGGGCCAGCTCCGGCCAGCGCCGCAGTCCCGCTTCGCAGCCGCCGGTGCGATCGACGCGCAGCTGGTCGCGGTGTCGGATCGGGACGACGACGGCAGCTAGGAAGAGGCCGTTGTCGCTGGCGCTGGCGAGGTAGCTGTTGCCGTCGATGTTGCCGAGCCAGATTCGCGGCACGTCCTCCTCGACCCCCTCGAAGTAGGACCAGAGGAAGATCCGCTCCGGGGCGGTGCGGTGGTACTCGACCGCGCCGACGAGGCGGGCCACGGTCGAGCGGGCGCCGTCGGCGCCGACGACGAGCGGCGCGCGCAGCTCGCCGGCCGGAGTCTCGACGCCGACGACCCGATCGCCCGAGCGCAGCAGCCCGGTCACCGG
>CBIHMQ010000170.1:0-4633 GCA_966211075.1 uncultured bacterium | reverse complement strand
GAGCGAGACCGGGAGGGGGCGTTCGCCCGGCTGAACGGTCGGTGTCGGCATGGGCACGGGCTGCGCCTGGTGCGCCGGATCGCCGCCGAGCACGGCGGCGAGTTCGAGCTGCGGCGGCAGGCGGAGCGGACCGAGGCGGTGCTGCGCCTGCCGGCGCTCGGCGGCGGGGCGGAGCGATGAGCCGCCGGGCTCGCGCGACCGGGTTCGTCGCGGCGGCGCTCCTCGCCGCCGCCGCCGCTGCCGCGATCGCCGACGGCTATGGGGACAGCGTCGTGCGCGGTTATGGCGAGTTGCGGCCCGTGGTGGTCGCCACGGCGGGGCTGCCCGAGGGCGAGCCGATCGCTCCCGGCCGGGCCGCCGAGGCCCTCGAGACGCGACGCGTGCCGGCGCGGTTCGCGCCGGCCGGGGCCCTTCGCTCGCCCGCCGAAGCCATCGGCCTGGTCCCGGTCGGGCCCCTGCCCGCCGGCGCCTACGTGCTCGCTCCGCAATTGCGGGCACCGCGTCCGGGGGGCGATCGGCTCGGGCTCGGCCGTGGCCGGCGTCCGGTCCAGGTTTCGGTCGGCGGTGCGGCGGCGCTGCTGGCCGGCGCGCGGGCCGAGGGCGGCAGGGTCGACGTGGTCGTCACCACCGAACCGACAGGCGGCGGACGCGGGCGCACCTATGTCGCCGCCACGGGGGTGCCGATGCTGTCCCTGGCGCCGCTGCCCGATGCCGGCGAAGGCATGGCGGCGGCAACGCTGGCGCTGACCCGGCGCCAGGCCCTGCGCCTGATCGCGGCCGAAAGCTTCGCCCGCCGGCTGACCCTGCTGCCGGGCGGTTGAGGTGGCGGCGCGGGAGCGGCACCTCGCGGCCCTGGTCGCTTCCCTGCGCGAGCGCCTCCTGGAGCGCCGCCGGATCGAGGCCGCGGCCGGCGACGGTGGCGTGGTTCCGCTCGAGGAGTCGGTGCGCGAGCTGGTCGCGAGCGAGGCGGCGATCCTGCCGGCGGCGGAACGCGAGGTGCTGGCGGCACGGATCGTCCGCGAAAGCGTCGGCCTCGGCCCGCTCGAGGATCTGCTCGCCGACCCGGCGGTCGAGGAGGTGATGGTCAACGGGCCAGGCACGGTCTACGTCGAGCGCCGCGGCACGCTGGAGGAGACCGACGTCGCCTTCGCCGACGAGGAGGAGCTGCGGCACACGATCGAGCGAATCCTGGCGCCGCTGGGCCGGCGGGTCGACGAGCTCAGCCCGATGGTCGACGCCCGGCTCGCCGACGGCTCCCGGGTCAACGTGGTCGTGCCGCCGCTGGCGATCGACGGCCCGGCGGTCTCGATCCGCCGCTTCGGTGCCGAGCGGCCCGGTCCCGACGAGCTGGTCGCCCGCGGCTCGCTCCGCCCGGCGCAGCGACGGCTGCTCGAGCAGGCCGTCTCCGAGCGGCGCAGCATTCTCGTCAGCGGCGGCACCGGCTCGGGCAAGACGACCCTGCTCAACGCGCTCTCCGGGTTCATCGCGCCGGGGGAGCGGGTGGTGACGATCGAGGATGCCGCGGAGCTGCGCCTGCGGCAGCCCCACGTGGTGCGGCTGGAGAGCCGGCCGGCCGGGATCGAGGGCAGGGGCGAGGTGACGATCCGCGACCTGCTCCGCAACGCGCTGCGGATGCGGCCCGACCGGATCGTGATCGGCGAGGTGCGCGGCGCCGAGGCGCTCGACCTGCTGACCGCGCTCAACACCGGCCACGACGGTGCGCTCTCGACCGTGCACGCCAACTCGCCCGCCGACGCCCTGGCCCGGCTGGAGACCCTGGCGCTGATGGCGGATGTCGGCCTGCCGCACGCGGCGGTCGCCGAGCAGGTGCAGCGCGGGATCGACTTCGTCGTCCAGCTCGAGCGCCGCCCCGATGGGTCCCGGGTCGTCGCCGAGATCGCCGAAGTGGTCCGGGCGGCTGGGGCGACCGCGGTCCGCTCCGTAGCGCCGGGGCCGATCGCGGCGCCGGACCAGGCCAGGGCGCGGCGATGAGCGGCGGCCCGCTGCCGCTGCTCGCCGGGGCTCTGGCGGGAGGCCTGCTGGCGCTGGCGGCGCGGGAAGCGCTGTTGGCCAGCCCGGCGGCGGCCGGCTGGCTGCGCTTGGCACTGGAGCCCCTGCGGCGGGCCGGCCGCGAGGGATACGCACCCTCGACCACCGAGCGGCGGCGCCTGGCCGGGTTGGGAATGGCCGCCACCGCCCTGGGCGGCTGGATGCTGGCCGGGCCGGCCCTGGCGCTGCCGCTGCTGGCGGCCGGGCCGGCGCTGGCGGCGGGCGCGATCTCGAACCGCCGCCGCCGCTACCGCGCCGCCGTCGAGCGGGCCCTGCCAGAAGTCGCCGCCGCGGTCGCCGACTCGCTCGCCGCCGGCCGCTCGCTGCGGGCGGCGCTGTCGACCGCCGCGGCCTCCCTCGACGGCCCCCCGGCGACGGAGCTGGCCCGGCTCGGCGCCGAGCTCGACTTGGGGGCGCCGACCGCCGCCGCGGTCGACTCCTGGCGGCGGCGGATGCGCAGCGAGCGGGTCGACGCCTTCGCGGCAGCCCTGCTCAGTCAGCGCCGCGCCGGCGGCGACCTCGCCGCCCTGCTGCGCCGCTTTGGCGAGGGGGCGGCCGAGCGCGACCGCGCCCTCGAGGACGCCCGCTCGGCAACCGCCCAGGCCCGCTTCACCGGCCTGCTCGTGGTGGCGATGCCGACGGGCGGGGCCCTCTTCGCCGAGCTGCTCCAGCCCGGCTTCGTCGCCGGCCTGCTCGGCTCTCCTCCTGCCGCGCTGCTGCTCGCCCTTGCGGCCGCCCTGCAGCTGGTCGGCTTCGTCGCGATCCGGCGTCTTGCGCAGGTGGCCGAGTGAGCCCCGCCGGGCTCCTGGCGGCGCTTGCTGTCCTGCTCGGGTTCGCCGCGGGTCGGGAGCTGCTGGCGGGCCGCCTCGGTCAGGGTGGGTGCGCGGCGCTCGGCCTCACGGCTCTGGGCGGGACCGCGCCGGGCAGCGCCGCAGGTGCAGCCACGGCGAGCGGGGGCGGTATCGGGCCGGCCGAGGCCGGCGCCGGCGCGCTGCCTCGCTCGCTGCGCGTCCGCTCGGCACGGGCCGCGTTGCGCCTTGGATTGCCTGAGCGGCTGCGTCGCTCCGGTCTGGCGCCGCGCCTGTCGTTGGGTGCGGTGCTGGTGGCGAAACTGGCGTCGGCGGTCGTCGGCGGCCTCGCCGCCTTCGCCGCGGTCCCGGCGGCGCCCGGACGGACCGCCGCCCTCGTCGCACTCGGCCTGCCGGCGGCCGGGTTCTTCCTTCCCGACGCCCTGCTCGAGCGGGCAGCCCGGCGCCGGCGCCGGCGGCTGCTGGCGGCGCTGCCGGACGCGCTCGACCTGCTTGCCGTCAACGCCGGCGCCGGCCGCGACCCCGCCGCCGGCTTCGCGCAGCTGGCGCGCGGGGAGGGGCCGCTGGCGGAGGAGATGCGGGTCGCGGCCGCCGAGCTCTCCTGTGGGGCGCCCTTCGCCGCCGCCCTGCGCTCGCTGCGGGGCCGCGTCCCCGGGCCGGAGCTGGCGACCCTGGCGGCGACGATCGAGCGGTCGCGGCGGCTCGGTTCGCCGCTGGCCGGGCAGCTGCGCCGTCAGGCCGCCGGGCTGCGCCGCGACGGGCGCCGCGCCGTCGAGGAGCGCGCCGCCCGGGCGGCGCCGAAGATCCAGCTCGTCGTCGCCTTGGTGCTGGTCCCCTCGGTGCTGCTGATGATCGCCGCCGGCCTGATCGCCAACGCCGGGACGCTGCTCGCCGGGTTCTAGGAGGCGCTGGGCGGAGCCGGCGCGGTGGTCTCAGCCGCCTCGGCGCGCAGGCGCTGGGCGACGACGGCGGTCGCGGCGGCGACGATGTCGAGCTCGAGGGCGCCTTCCTTGTGGCCGTTGACGTAGCAGCAGAGGGTGCCGTCGACGAGCTCGAAGGCGAACTTCTCCGGGGCGGTCTCGGTCATCCAGACGATGAAGGTGGGGGCGAAGAGGCGGCGCAGCCAGACCGCGTCCTGGCTCTTGCCGGCGAAGATCTCGTACTTGTCGTCAAGCGCCGTGCTCTCCAGCTTCAGCCGCTCTTTGGAACGGCGGAAGACGTCCTCGAGCTTCTCCAGGGAGCGCAGGCCGAACTTGCGCTGGCAGTACAGCTCGGGGATGTGCTCGACGCACTCGGGCACCTCGACCAGGCCGAGCGTGTAGCGGTAGTAGTTGGTCTGGCGGTTGCCCTTGCCGTCGGTGCTCTCGACCTCATAGGTGTAGAGAGCGAGGGTGCCCTCGACCCCGTCGGCGATCGGGCCGCTGAGGGTGCGGTCGGCGTAGCGCTTGTCGCCCTTGCGCAGCAGCGGCGTCGCCGGCGGCAGCGAGCCGCGACCGGCGAGGACGAGCCCGCGCGACTGCGCGTAGGTGTCGAAGAAGGCGTCGGCGGCGCGCGAGTCGGCGATCGCGAAGACGATCCCGATCCCGGCCAGCAGCGCCACCACGGCGCCGACGAGGCCGAGCAGCGGCGCCGTCAGGGCGGCGAAGCCGGCGCCGACCAGGATCGTCAGGGCGCCGATCAGGACCAGGGTGAGCGGCTTGCCGATCAGCTGCTTGAAGTGGAAGCCGCGCAGGTCGTTGGCGTCGTCGGGGGCGCCCGGGGCGGCGGCGTCGGGC
>CBIHMQ010000169.1:0-4650 GCA_966211075.1 uncultured bacterium | reverse complement strand
GCCCCTGGTGCGCCGCCCGCACCTCGCCGATCTCCTCCCGCCCCGAGAACTCATGCGGAAACGGATCGATCCCCGACTCCCGGATCCGCTCCAGCTTCTCGCGCCGATCCTTGAGGACGTCAGAGAGTTTCGGTTGGGCCGCGGGCTGTTTCGAGTCGTCGGTCACGTTCCGAGGGTGCCCAGGTCTTCAGTCACGTTCTGAGAGGTCGCGAGAGCAAGCAGATCGGGGGAAGCAGGCCGGAGCCGCAAGCGAGCGTACTCCAGTACGTGAGCGCCGCGGCGAGGACCGATGACCCCGAGATGCGCCGCTATCGCGCCCTCTCAGGCGGTCTCGATTTTCGTGATTTTGAGCTTCTTCTTCGGCCCGCGCGGGACCTCGACGGTGACCACGTCGTTGCGCTTTTTGCCGACCAGGGCTTTGCCGATCGGCGACTCGTTGGAGAGCTTGTGTTCCAGCGGGTTGGCCTCGGTCGAGCCGACGATCTGGAATTTCTGCGAATCGCCGGTTTTCTGGTCTTTGACGTGAACCACGGAGCCGAAGCCGACCTCGTCGGTGCCGAGCGCCTTCTCGTCGATCACGGTGGCGCGGCGCAGATTTTCTTCCAGCTGCGCGAACCGGCACTCGAGCAGCGCCTGTTCGTTCTTGGCGTCGTCGTATTCGGCGTTCTCGGAGATGTCGCCGAATTCGCGCGCCTCCTTGATCCGCGCCGCGACCTCGCGGCGTTTGGTCGTCGTGAGGAACTCGATTTCCTCTTTCAGCTTCTCCAGCCCCTCTGGGGTGATGACCGCCTGACGACTCACTTTGCACTACCTCGCTTTGACTGTTGACGAAGCCGAAACGGCTTCGGAGACCGAAAAAAACGCCCGGGACGCGGCGCCAACGTCGCCACACCTGGGCTCAGGGTCGCGGGATTATAGCGAGGGCGGTAACCCGGCAATCAAGGCAGTTCTAGTTAACGCCAAGGGGCTGGGCCAGGGCCCCGATCAGCTCCCGGGCCCGGCTCAGATCAGCGCTGCGCTGAAGCTCATCCGCAACCTCGGTGGGCGCTTCCAGGCGCTCCATGTACCAGGGGTAGAACTTGCGCAGGTAGCGGGCGGCGCGGTCGCTGCCGAGATGCTCCTCGGCGCCGTCGATTACCCAGAGCAGCTCGGCGGCGATCTCCTCGCGGGGCGGCGGCTCGAGGCGGCGGCCGGTCAGTTCCTCGAAGACCCAGGGGTTGCCGAGCGAGCCGCGGGCGATCATCACCGCGTCGGCGCCGGACTCCTCGTAGGCGCGGCGGGCGGCCTCGGCGCTGCTGAGGCCGCCGGAGACGATCACCGGCACCTCGAGGCGCTCGACCAGTTCGCGGGTCAGCGCGTAATCGGGCTGGCCCTTGTGACCTTTGGTCGCCGCCCTGGGATGGAACCCGATCGCCGCCACGCCGGCCTCCTCGACGAGGCGGATCGCCAGCTCGAACCCCGACCGGTCGCCGGCCTCGATCCCCGAGCGCAGCTTCACGGTGACCGGGAGGCCGCTGCCTTCGGCGGCACCGCGCGCCAGCGCCAGGGCCAGCTCGGGGTCACGCAGCAGCTGGGCGCCGGCGCCGGTGCGGCGCACCTTCGGGACCGGGCATCCCATATTGATGTCGATCAGGTCGGCGCCGGCCTCGGCGGCGATCGCGGCGCCGGAGCGCATCACCTCGGCGTCGTGGCCGAACAGCTGGATCGAGACCGGGTGCTCGTCGGGGTGGATCCGCAGCAGCTCCCGCAGAGTCCGCTCGTTGCGGTAGTGCAGGGCGAAGCTGGAGACCATCTCGGAGACGGCCAGGCCGGCCCCGTGGCGTTTCGCCTGCAGCCGCACGAACCAGTTGCCGATCCCCGCCAGCGGCGCCAGCAGCACCCGGTTGGAGAGCCGCACGCCGCCGACCTCGAAGGGGTCCGTCAGGGCCGGGCGGGCGGCTCCGCTCTCAACGGTTGCGCTCATGGATCAGCCGCAGCCCGGTGAGGGTGAGCATGTCGTCGACCTCGTCGATCGTCTCCGTGTAGGGGACGACGGCCGAGGCGTAGCCGCCGGTGGCGAGCAGGTGGGGGTTGGGGAGTTCCTCTTCGATCCGCCTGACGATCCCGTCGATCAAGCCGGCGAAGCCGAAGATGAAGCCGGAGTTGATCGCCGCCCGGGTCGAGCGGCCGATCGCTTCCCGCGGCTCTTCGAGGTCGATCCGGGAGATCCGGGCCGCCCGTTCGATCAGGGCGCTGAGCGAGGGCGCCAGGCCGGGACCGATCGCGCCGCCGAGGTACTCGCCGTCGGCGGAGACCGCGTCGATGTTGATGCCGGTTCCGAAATCAACGGAGATGCAGGCCTCGCCGAACCGCTCGTAGGCGGCGATCGCGTTGACGAGCCGGTCGGCCCCGACCTCGAGCGGGTTCTCGATCCGGATCGGCATCCCCGTCTTCACGCCGGGGCCGATCGCAAGGCAGTCCGCGTCGAGATAGCGCCGGGACAGCTCTTCGAACTGGCTGCCGAGCGGCGGCACGACCGAGGACACGCAGACCGCGTCGACGTCGCCGAAGGACATCCCGCAGAGGGTGAAGAAGCCGTCGATCCGCTCGGCCAGCTCGTCGCCGGTCGCCCCCGAGCGGGTCTGAAACCGCCAGTGCTCGCCGAGGGTCTCGCCCTCGAAAACGCCCAGGTGGGTCTGCGTGTTGCCGACGTCGGCGACGAGGAGCATGGCGGCGATTATCGCCGGATCGGACTGGCCGGGTAGCCAAACCGGGTTTCCTGCGCATAGGATCGGCGCCGTGAAGGCGCGCCTCTACGTGATTCCGGCCTCCCACCCGGCCGCCAGCGCCGAACTGATGCTGCGCCACAAGGGCATCCCCTTCAAGCGCACCGACCTGATGCCGGTCGTCTCCAAGGGCGTCCTGCGCGGGCTCGGTTTTTCCCGCAACACGGTGCCGGCGATCAAGATCGACGGCGAGAAGGTGCAGGGCTCCCGCGAGATCGCCCGCGAGCTGGAGCGGCTGCGGCCGGAGCCGCCGCTGTTCCCAACCGACCAGGCGCGGCGCGCCGCCGTCGAGGAGGCGGAGCGGTTCGGCGACGAGGAGCTGCAGCACCCGATCCGGCAGATCCTCTGGTGGACGATCCGGCGGGACAAGTCCTCGCTGCGCAGTTACTCCGAGGGCGCGAAGCTGGGCGTGCCGATCGGCTTGGCGGTGAAGACCGGCGGCCCGATCGTCGCCGCCTCGGCCCGCTTCAACGAAGCCAACGACGACAACGTCAAGCGCGACCTGGCGGCGCTGCCGGCCCTGCTTCAGAGGGTCGACGACTACATCGCCGCCGGCACGATCGGCGGCGAGCGGCCGAACGCCGCCGACTTCCAGATCGCCCCCAGCATCGGCCTGGCCCTGACCCTCGCCGACCTGCGCCCGGCGATCGAGAATCGTCCGGCCGGCGAGCTGGCCAAGCGGCTCGTCCCGGACTACCCCGGCCACACGCTGCCGATCCTGCCGGCCGAGTGGCTGGCACCGCTGCGCGTAGCGGCCTGACGAGCTTCGCTGCCGGTATGCGGGTGTGATGACTTATGCCCGGCAGGCGGGCAGAAGTCATCACGCGAGCGGGCCGGCGGGCTCGACACGTTCACCGGGCGGCAGTGCGGCCAGGGCGGCGGCGAGGGCGGTGCCGTCGGGGAGGGTCAGCGCGGGGTCGAGCTCCAGCAGCGGGATCAGGACGAAGCGGCGGTTGGTCACCTGCGGGTGGGGCAGGGTTAGGCGCTCGGTTTGCTGCTCCAGGTCGCCGAGCAGGAGCAGGTCGACGTCGAGGGGGCGAGGGCCGTGGCGGGCGGCGGCGAAGGAGCGGCCGCGCTCGGCCTCGACCGCCTTGCAGGCGTCGAGCAGCGCCTCCGGCTCCAGCTCGGTGCGGATCCGGATCGCGGCGTTGAGGAAGTCGGGCTGGTCGAGGACCTCGCCGACCGGCTCGGTCAGGTAGGTCGAGGAGACCGCCTCGACGGCGACCCCGCGCTCGCCGAGCAGCTCGATCGCCGCCCGCAGGTGCGCGGCGGAGTCGCCGACGTTGGAGCCGAGCCCGAGGTACCCCGTGCGCAACGGCTTCAACTTCCGGCTTCGGCCTCGTCCTCGTCGACCGTGCGCTCCTGGGTGACCTCGACGGCCACCTCCTGGATCGCCAGCGGCAGCGGCGGCTCCGGCTTCGCGGCGCGGACGCGCACGGATTCGCATCCGTAGCGCTCCATCAGCCGCTGACCGACGACCTGGGCGAGGCGCTCCAGGGTTTTGTAGCTGCGCTCGGTGGCGGCGAGGGCGACGATGTCGCAGACCTGGGAGTAGTCGACGGTGTCATCGATCCGGTCGGTGAGGACCGCGTCACAGTCGGGGACGTCGAAGGAGACGTCGAACTCGAGCCGCTGCCCGACCTCCTGCTCGGCCTCGGTGACGCCATGGTGCGTGTAGATCGAGAGGCCGCGCAGCTCGACTTCGGCGCTCGACTCGATCCCGTTCCCGTCCGGATTCATGGCTGGAAACTACCCCAGCACCGCCGTCACCACGGCGATCGCCTGGCGAACCTCGGCGACGTCGTGGACGCGCAGCACCTCGGCGCCCTCCGCCGTTGCCCAGACCGAGGAGCCTCAAGACGGCCTTGAGGATCTCTTCGACTTC
>CBIHMQ010000168.1:0-4686 GCA_966211075.1 uncultured bacterium | reverse complement strand
TCGAGGATCTTGAAGCCCTCGTCCTCCCAGGCGCCCGGGATGCGGAAGATCGCGATCGTCTCGCCGGGGTCCTTGCCGAGCTCGAGGCAGGCCTTGATGACGCCGCGGGCGACGATGTCGACGCGGGTGTTGGAGACGATCGACATCATCACCGCGATCTTCTCGACGCCGTCCTTTTCGAGCACCTCCTTGGCCAGGCCGCAGGCCTTGGCGACGGAGGGGTTGCCGCCGATCTCGGAGTAGTTGGCCGGCTTGCCGCCCTGGTTGCGGACCGCGTCGGTGAGGGTCAGCGAGCCGCCGCCGGCGCCGATCACGAGGCCGAGGTTGCCGGTGAAGCCGTGGTCCTTGCCCTGGATCACGCCGCGGTGGTCGGCGGAGTCGATCGCGGCGACGTTGCGCTCGAAGTCGGAGGGCTCGTAGGTCTCGCGAGTGTCGTCCTCGGCGATCTCGAGCCGCTTGCGCAGCAGGCCCTTCTGACGGCCGACCGCCTCGTTCTCCATCTCCATGTGGGCGTCGAGGGCGACGAAGGAGCCATCGGTCAGCTCGGCCAGCGGGTTGATCTCCGCCAGGGTCATGTCGTAATCGCGGAAGAGACGGGCGAGGCGGGCGAGGATCGGGGTCGCCCGGTTCAGCTGCGAGCCGGTGACGCCGGTCGCGGCGACGACCTGCTTGGCCTCGAAGTCGGGAATCGGGAAGAGGTTGGAGACGTGGCCTTTGCCGACGTGGTCGGGGTGGGTCTCGGCAACCTCCTCGATGTCGATCCCGCCCATGTCGCTGAACAGCATCAGCGGCCGCTTCGCGGTGCCGTCCCAGACGACGCTCGCGTAGTACTCCTGTTTGACCTCGGCTTTGGGATCGACGAGGACGCCGCGGGGGACGTGGCCGTTGATCTCCAGCCGCAGGATCGCCTCGGCGTGCTCGGCGGCCTCCTCCGGGGTGTCGGCGAACTTGACGCCGCCGGCCTTCATCCGGCCCCCGGTCAGCACCTGGGACTTGATGACGACGGGACCGCCGATCTCCTCGGCGGCCTGGCGCGCCTCCTCGGCGGTTTTGCAGAAGCCGTACTTGGTGACGGGGATACCCGCCAGCTCGACGATCTGCCTGGCCTCGAACTCGTAGAACCTCATCAGCGGCGCGGAACCCTATCCAAACCGCTCCCGGTCACGGGTTTTCCCCGCTGCCGCCAGAGCCGTTGGAATACTGCCGGGACCGAGTCCGTCCCCGAGGGAGGAAGATGAGCGTCCCCATCCGCAGTGTCCTGGCAGTCGCCGTTCTGGCCGCCGCGGGCCTCGTCGCGGTCGGTTGCGGCGAAACCGTGATCGACGACGTCAAGGCCGAGGGAGCGATCCAGAGCAGCCTCGAAAAATCGCTTCATGAAAAGATTCAGTCAGTCGACTGCCCATCCGACCAGGAGGTCGAAAAGGGCAAGACGTTTACCTGCCAGGTGAATTTCTCCCAAGGCAAGCAGGCAACCGCGACTTTGAAGATCCTCAACGAGGACGCCGACGTCAGCCTCGTCGGTCTCAAACCGAGCAACTAGAGAGAGGCGAATGAGCGACTTGACCATGGCCCCCGCGCCGACCACCCATGCCAAACTGCTCTCCTGGGTCGAGGAGATCGCGTCGCTGACGCAGCCCGACTCGATCCACTGGTGCGACGGCTCCGCGGAGGAGTACGACGCCCTGGCGCAGACCCTTATCGGCGCCGGCACCTTCGAGCGCCTCTCCGACGCCAAACGGCCGAACTCCTACCTCGCCCTCTCCGACCCCGCCGACGTCGCCCGGGTCGAAGACCGCACCTTCATCTGTGCCGCGACTGAGGAGCAGGCCGGCCCGACCAACAACTGGCGCGACCCGGCCGAGATGCGGGAGACGCTGAACGGCCTCTTCAAGGGCTGCATGGTCGGCCGGACGATGTACGTGGTGCCGTTCTCGATGGGCCCGCTCGGCTCCGATATCTCCGAAATCGGCGTGCAGCTGACCGATTCGGCTTACGTCGCCACCAACATGCGGATCATGACCCGGATGGGCAAGGCCGCCCTCGACGTGCTCGGCGATAACGGCGAGTTCGTCCCCTGCGTCCACTCGGTCGGGATGCCGCTGACCGAGGGCGTCGAGGACGTCTCCTGGCCCTGCAACGAGGACAACAAGTACATCGTCCACTACCCGGAGACGCGCGAAATCTGGTCTTTCGGCTCCGGCTACGGCGGCAACGCCCTGCTCGGCAAGAAGTGCTTCGCGCTGCGGATCGCCTCGGCGATGGCCCACGACGAGGGCTGGATGGCCGAGCACATGCTGATCCTCAAACTCACCTCGCCCGAGGGTGAAGTCAAGTACGTGACCGGCGCCTTCCCGTCGGCCTGCGGCAAGACCAACCTGGCGATGCTGATCCCGACGATCCCGGGCTGGAAGGTCGAGACGATCGGCGACGACATCGCCTGGATGAAGTTCGGCGAGGACGGCCGCCTCTACGCGGTCAACCCCGAGGCCGGCTTCTTCGGCGTCGCTCCCGGCACCGGCGAGGGCACCAACCCCAACGCGATGCGGACGATCGAGAGCAACTCGATCTTCACCAACTGCGCCAAGACCGACGACGGCGACGTCTGGTGGGAGGGGATGACCAGCGAGGCCCCGGAGCATCTGATCGACTGGCACGGCAACGACTGGACGCCGGACTCCGACAAGCCGTCGTCCCACCCGAACGCCCGCTTCACGACGCCGGCCAGCCAGTGCCCGACGATCGCGCCCGAGTGGGAGGACCCGGCCGGCGTGCCGATCGACGCCTTCCTGTTCGGCGGTCGCCGCGGCAGCGTCGTGCCGCTGGTCCACGAGGCCTTCGACTGGGAGCACGGCGTCTTCCTCGGGGCGACGATGTCCTCCGAGAAGACCGCCGCGGCCGCCGGCAACGTCGGCGAACTGCGCTTCGACCCGATGGCGATGCTGCCCTTCTGCGGCTACAACATGGGCGACTACTTCGCCCACTGGATCAAGGTCGGCCAGCGCGAGGGCGCCCAGCTGCCGCGGATCTTCTACGTCAACTGGTTCCGCAAAGACGCCGACGGCAAGTTCCTCTGGCCCGGCTTCGGCGAGAACAGCCGCGTCCTCGAGTGGGTCTTCCGCCGCTGCGAGGGCAAGGCCGACGCGGTCGAGACCGCGATCGGGCTGCTGCCCAGCGAGGGCGCGATCAACACCGAGGGCCTCGATATCTCCGCCGCGGCGATGGCCGAGCTGCTCTCCGTCGATGAGGAGTTGGTCAAGCAGCAACTGCCCCAGCTGCGCGACCACCTGAACAAGTTCGGCGACAAGCTGCCGGCCGAGCTGAACGAGCAGCTCGCGGCGCTCGAGCAGCGCCTGAGTTGAACCGCATCACCCGAAGCGCCGGGGCCTTCGGGCCCCGGCGCGGCGGGCGCCCCCGTCAGGCCCCGTAGGCCTCGGCCAGCTCCGGGTCCTTCTCGGCCAGCATTTCCGCCAGCTCGACCATCACCTTGCACTGCTTCCAGGTGGCGTCGTCCTGCATCTTGCCGTCGATTATGTGGACCCCGCGGCCGTCGGGGATCGCCTCCAGGACCTTCTTGGCGAACCTGACCTCCTCGGCCGGCGGGCTGAAGACCTTCTTGGCGATGCCGATCTGAACCGGGTGCAGCGACCAGGCGCCGACGCAGCCCATCAGGAAGGCGGCGCGGAACTGCGTCTCGCAACCGGCCGTGTCCTTGATGTCGCCGAAGGGGCCGTAGAAGGGGAGGATGCCGGTTGAGGCGCAGGCGTCGACCATGCGGGCGATCGAGTAGTGCCAGAGGTCCTGCTGGGCGCTGACCCGGTCGGCCTCGGGGTTCTCGGGGTCGGCCGGGTCCTCCATCACGCGGTAGCCGGGGTGGCCGCCGCCGACCCGGGTCGTCTTCATCCGCCGCGAGGCGGCGAGGTCGGCGGGGCCGAAGCTCATCCCCTGCATGCGGGGGCTGGCGGCGGCGATCTCCTCGACGTTGACGACGCCCTGCGCGGTCTCGAGCAGCGCGTGGATCAGGATCGGCCGGTCGAGCTGCGCCTTCGCCTCGAGCTGGGCCAGCAGCCGGTCGACGTAGTGGATGTCCCATGGCCCCTCGACCTTCGGCACCATCACCACCTCGAGCTTGTCGCCGATCTCGCCGACCAGGGTGGTCAGGTCGTCGAGCACCCAGGGGCTCTCGAGCGAGTTGACCCGGGTCCAGAGCGAGGTCTGGCCGAAGTCGGACTCCTTGGCGGCCTTGATCAGGCCCTGGCGCGCGGCCTCCTTGCGGTCGACCGGGATCGCGTCCTCGAGGTTGCCGAGCAGGATGTCGGTCTTCTCGGCGATGCCGGCCGCCTTTTCGACCATCTTCTCGTTGGAGAAGTCGAGGAAGTGGATCATCCGCGACGGCTTGACGGGGATCTCGCGCAGCGGATCGGGGGCGCCGATGGCCTGGGGGTGAAAGAAGTCTCTTGGGTTTCTCACGCTGCTCCTAGGGTCGTTTCTGTCTGTTCGGGCGGCCGAGAATCTATTTGACCACCCGGTTTGCCGCCTCCCGCGCCCGTAGATTGCGCGCGGTGGAGGGTTCCGAGCGCGACAGCACGCAGGAGTGGCTGCTTCCCGAGGGCGCGGCGCCACCGCTGCTGGGCGAGCTCGAGGAGAGGATCGACGAGGCGGTGACGATCGCCCGCTCCTCCGAGCGGG
>CBIHMQ010000167.1:0-4735 GCA_966211075.1 uncultured bacterium | reverse complement strand
ACCCCGACCTGGCGGTCGCGAATCGGGGGACCGACAACGTCTCGATCCTGCTCGGCAACGGCAGCGGGGGATTCACCGGGCCGGCCAACTTCGCCGCGGGCGACGGGGCGAACAAGGTCGCCGTCGGCGAGTTCAACGGCGACTCGGACCCCGACCTGGCGGTCGCGAACGCCAACTCCGATGACGTCTCGATCCTGCTCGGCAACGGCGACGGCAGCTTCGGCGCCGCTGCCAACTTCGCCGCCGGGGACAGACCGGAAGACGTCGCGATCGGCGCTTTCAACGGCGACTCGGACTTGGATCTGGTGACCGCCGACCCCTTCAGCGACACCGTTTCGGTTCTGCTCGGCAACGGCGGCGGGGGCTTCGCGGCGGCGGCTGCCTTCGGGGTGGGCCGCTCGCCGCGCGCTGTCGTCGTCGGAAGCTTCGACGCCGACTCCGACGCCGACCTCGCGGTCGCGAACGCGGAAACCAACAACGTCTCGATCCTGCTCGGCAATGGCGACGGCAGCTTCGGTGCCGCTGCCAACTTCGCCGCCGGCGGGTTCCCCCGCGGGATCGCGACCGCCGACCTCAACGGCGACGCGAACCCGGACCTGGTGACCGGCAACTCGAGCGGAGACGACGTCTCGATCCTGCTCGGCAACGGCGACGGCAGCTTCGGTGCTCCCAACGCGTTCAGCGCGGGCGATGGATCGACCGCGGTCGTGGTCCAGGACTTCAACGACGACGCCCGGCCGGACCTGGCGGTCGGCAACTATTCCGGCAACAACGTCTCGATCCTCTACGGGCAGGCGGAGCCGACGATCTCGACCGAGGCGACCGCCTCCGCGCCGGTGGGGCAGCCGATCTCCGGCCAAGCCGTCCTCGCCGGTGGCGACAACCCGGCCGGCACGATCGCCTTCAACCTCTACGGCCCGGACGACGCCACCTGCGGCGGCGCGCCGGCGCTCACCAGCACGGTGCCGGTATCGGGCAACGACACCTACGCTTCCGGCAACCTCGTCCCCGTCGTTGCCGGCACCTACCGCTGGGTCGCCGTGTACTCCGGCGACCAGATCAACCACGGCGCGGCGAGCGACTGCGCCGACCCGGCGGCGCACGTGACGGTCGCGAAGGTGGAGAGCGAGACGAAGCTCAGCAGCTCCCGGAGCCGCGCGCCGGTCGGCGAGGCCGTCACCTTCGAGGCGACGGTGAGTGGCTTCGAGCCGAGCGGCGCGGTCACCTTCCGCAACGGCGCGACCGTGCTCGGCAGCAGCGACGTCGACGCATCGGGCAAGGCCAGCATCTCGATCTCCGCGTTGAGCGCCGGCAGCCACGAGATCCACGCCGTCTACGCGGGCGACGCGAACAACCACGGGAGCGCCTCGGGCCCCGTCAGCCAGGTGGTTGTTCAGGAGCCGGCCCGGCCACGGCCTCCGGCCCCGCAGTCGCCTCCGGCGGCGGACACCCCCCGCCCCGAGGTCCGCCTCACCTACCACCCCAACCGCCCGCACGCACCCAACCCGAGCGGCGGCCCCCGCTACACCTTCCGCTTCACCGACGCGGCACCCGGTGTCGCCTTTCGATGCCGCCTCGACAAGCGCCCGTTCAAGCCCTGCTCCTCGCCGACCGTCTACCGCAACCTGAAGCGCGGGCGCCACGTCTTCCAGGTGAAATCGGTCGATTCCGCGGGCACCGAGTCCGCCCTGAAGACGGTCCCGTTCAGGGCTGGCGCGCGGCGCTGACCGAGGGCGCGCTCATACCTTGAGCGGCGGCCCGACGAGCGGGGGCCCGATTACGCGATCAGCGAAGGGTGATCGCCCTGGTGGTACTGAGGCTGAGGTAGAGCAGTGGCCGCTACCAAAGGTTCAAGCGTTTTCCTTGGGATAGCCAGGTTGCAACCAAAGCTTCCTTGGGAGGGCCAGGATCTGGGGAGCAGGTTCAATTTCTCCCCCGCCGGGAACGTAGCTCCCATGGGGTGGCGTCAGGGATCCGTGCGGTTGTCACAGACCTCTACATCGATCCGTGTAACGTTTGATGGCGATGGCTGAGCGAGGGGCGGCACCCAAGGTTCCGAAGATGCGGCGGAAGGCGCTGGATGCGGTGCGCTCGCTTTTTTCGCCGCTGCTTCCCGACGACTATCTGGAGCTGATCAATCCGCTCTGGTCGACGAAGGAGCTGCGGGGGCGGATCGAGAGGATCGATCACGAGACGCCGAACGCGGTGACGGTCTTGATCCGGCCCGGCTATGAGTGGCCGGGGCACCGGCCGGGGCAGTATCTGCGGATCGGGGTGGTGGTCGACGGGGTCCACCACTGGCGGGCCTACTCGCTCACCTCGGAGCCCGGGCGGCCGGACGGCTGCATCAGCATCACGCCGAAGCTGGTCGAGTCCGGGGTCGTCTCGCCCTACCTGACCCGGCGGGCGAGGCCGGGCGATCTGGTTCGGCTGGGCGGCGTCGAAGGGACTTTCGTGCTCCCCGAGGAGCCGCCCGAGAAGCTGCTCTTCATCAGCGCCGGCAGCGGCATCACGCCGATCATGAGCATGGTCCGCGACCTGCACCGGCGCGAGGCGCTCACCGACGTGGTCCACATCCACTCGGCCCGGACGGCGGATGACGTGATCTTCGCGGACCGGCTGGGGAAGATCGCGCGGGCATGCCCGCGGTTCGACCTGCAGCTCCACATGTCCGGCGAGCGAGGGCGGATCGCGCCCGGCCACCTCGACGAGCGCTGCCCGGATTGGCGCGAGCGCCAGACCTACGTCTCGGGCCCGGCTGCTCTGCTCGACGCCCTCTGCGAGCACTGGGAGCGCGAGGGCGAGCCCGACCGGCTCCATCTCGAGCGCTTCCAGCCGATCATCGGCGCCGCCGGCGGCGCGGCCGGCGAGGGGGCGGGCGGCGCGATCCGCTTCCTCAAGAGCGGGGTCGAGGCCGAGAGCGAGGCGGGCGTGCCGATCCTCGTCGTCGGCGAGGAGTCCGGCGCCACCCTCCCCTTCGGCTGCCGGATGGGCATCTGCCACACCTGCGTCGGCCGGCTCTGTTCGGGGGAGGTTCGAGACCTCCGAACCGGTGAAGTGCACGGCACCCCCGGAGAGATGATCCGCACCTGTGTGAATGCGCCAGAAGGCCCGATTGAGATCGCACTTTGAGCACCGCAGGGACACCTGAACCCATGAAAGGCCCGAGATGACCCAGACCGCACCCACTTCGCCGACTGACAAGCCCGAGAGCCCGCTCCAGCACCTCACCGAGCAGCAGCTCGAATCGCTCGCCGACGAGCTCGACGCGATCCGCGACCGCGCCTTCGCCGAGCTCGGCGACCGCGACCGTCGCTACATCGAGAGCATGATCGAGATGCAGCGCCGCCTCGCGGTGATCGGCCGGGTGCTGCTGCTGGCCGCCGCCAACCGCCCGGCGAGGCTGGGCGGCACGGCGGCCCTATCGGCGGCCAAGATCCTCGAGAACATGGAGATCGGGCACAACGTCCTGCACGGTCAGTGGGACTGGATGAACGACCCCGACATCAACTCCACCACCTGGGACTGGGACACCGCCTCCACCGCCGAGGCCTGGAAGCACTCCCACAACTACGTCCACCACACCTACACCAACATCCGCGGCAAAGACAAGGACCTCGGCTACGAGATCATGCGGATCGACCCGGAGCAGCACTGGCACCCGGTCTACCTCCTGCAGCCGTTCTACAACCTGATCCTCGCCGCCTTCTTCGAGTGGGGCGTGGCGCTGCACGACCTCGATTTCGAGGCGATCCGCAAGGGGAGGAAGTCGAAGGCGCAGGTCAAGCGGGAGCTGAAGGGCATCGGCGCCAAGGCGAAGAGCCAGGTGGTCAAGGACTACGTCGCCTGGCCGCTGCTCAGCGGCCTCGCCGCCGCCGCCTTCGACCTCGCCCGCGCGTCGCGGCGGGCGGCGGGAGGCACGGGCAGGAGCGTCCGGGGTCGGCGCCGTCGCGGCGGCTTCGGCCCGCGGCTGGGGCACGCCCTGCGCAGCGGGGCCAGGACCTACCGGAAGGCGGCGGCGGCCAACGCTTCGGCCAACGCCGTCCGCAACGTCTGGGCCTACGCGATCATCTTCTGCGGCCACTTCCCGGACCAGACCTACACCTTCAGCCCCGAGGAGGTCGTCGACGAGAGCCGCGGCGGCTGGTACGTGCGGCAGATGGTCGGGGCGGCCAACATCGAAGGCAGCCCGCTGTTCCACGTCGCCAGCGGCAACCTCAGCTTTCAGGTCGAGCACCACCTCTTCCCCGACCTGCCGAGCAGCCGCTACGCGGAGATCGCGCCGCAGGTCAAGGACGTCTGCGAACGGTACGGGTTGCCCTACAACACCGGACCGTTCTGGCAGCAGTTCGGGATGGTTCAGCGGACGATCCTGAGGCTGGCCTTCCCCGGCGGCGAGCCGCGGCCGAAGCCCGGCCCCTACAGGGCGCCCCGCTCCGACCTCTGATCGGGGCCGGCTGTCACAGATCGGCGTCGCGCCTCGTCTCATCTGTGCAAGCGAGGAAAGGAGCGACCATGAAGGTCCTGGTAGCTGGAGCGACGGGAGCGATCGGCAGGCAGCTGGTGCCACGCCTGGTGGCGAATGGCCACGAGGTGGTCGGGATGACCCACAGCGCGGCGAAAGCCGACGCGGTGCGGGCGCTTGGCGCCGAGCCGGCGATCGCCGATGCGCTCGACCCGGAGGCGGTCGCGGCGGCGGTCGCCGCCGCCGAACCGGAGGCGATAGTCCACGAGC
>CBIHMQ010000166.1:0-4739 GCA_966211075.1 uncultured bacterium | reverse complement strand
GGCCTCCGCAGGAGGCTTTGGGAGCGGCTTCCTTACGCACGACCGCTACTGCAAGACGGACGGTCTCCTGCGGAGGCCCACCCGCACCCCAACGCTTGGGTCAAAGCTGGACTTCGGCCTCGGCGTTCTTGATTAGGGCGTTGTCGCCCTGGGCCGCGACGGTGTCGACGACCACCTTGTCGCCGTCCACCGACTTGACGGTCCCCGAGACCACAATCTCCGCTTCCGGCACGCCCATCCCGCGCATCTGCACGGAGAGGCGCTTCAGCGCCCGCGGGTCGCCGCCGGCGAGAGCCGCGTTGGCCTTGGCGACGAGGCCCATCGTGTAGAGGCCGTGGAGGATGTTGCGCGGCAGGCCGACCGCTTTGGCCAGCTCGTCGTCGATGTGGATCGGGTTGAAGTCGCCCGAGGCACCGGCGTAGCGGTGCGGCAGGTATTTGTCCGGGGTGACCCGCAGCTCCTGAATCTGGTCTCCGACGTTCAGATCGGCCATCTCAAACCCCCCTCACGATCAGCGTCCAGGTCCCGCGAACCACCTGGGCGCCGTCCTGGTTGACGGAGTTGGTCTCGAACACGTAGAAGCCCTTGCCGTCCTTCTCCTCGATCGAGAGGCACTTCGCCGACGTCGTGATCTCGTCGCCCGAGCAGGCCGGCTCGGCCCACTCGAACTCCTGGCCGCCATGGACCATCGCCGCGAAGTTCAGCTCGACCTCGGGGTCGAGGATCGCCGGGCCGACAGCGGGACTGCTGTAGACGACGGCGAACATCGGCGGCGCCACGACGTCGCGGAAGCCGGCCGCGCGGGCCGCCTCGACGTCGAAGTGCACGGGGTTGTCGATCCCCAGCGCGTTCGCGTACTCCTTGATCTTCTCCCGGCCCACCTGGTAAGTGGTCGCGGGCCATTCCTTGCCTACCGCATCGGTCTTGATCGCCATGGGCGGGGACAATAACTGGCTGTCCAGCCAGCGTGCGCGGCGGCGCTACTCGTCGATCTCGAGCACAGCCAGGAAGGCCTCCTGCGGCACTTCCACCCGGCCCACCGACTTCATCCGCTTCTTGCCCGCTTTCTGCTTCTTGAGGAGCTTCTGCTTGCGGGTCACGTCGCCGCCGTAGAGCTTCGCGGTGACGTCCTTGCGGAGCGCCTTGACGGTCTCGCGGGCGAGGATGTTGGAGCCGATCGCGGCCTGGACGGGCACGTCGAAGAGCTGGCGCGGGATCGTCTTCTTCAGCCGCCCGACCAGGCGCTTGCCCTGGTCGTAGGCGAATTCGCGGTGGACGATGATCGAGAGCGCGTCGACCCGGTCGCCGGCGAGGAGGATGTCGACTTTGACCAGGTCGGAGGCGCGGTTGCCGATCGGCTCGTAGTCGAGCGAGGCGTAGCCGCGGGTCGAGGACTTGAGCAGGTCGAAGAAGTCGAGGACGATCTCGGCGAGCGGCATGTCGTAGCGGATCTGGACCCGCTGCGGGCTGAGAAAGTGCATGTCGACGTGGGTGCCGCGGCGCTGCTGGCAGAGCTCCATGACGGCACCGACCTGCTCTTTCGGACAGATGATCGTGGCCCGGATGTAGGGCTCTTCGATCGTCTCGATCGAGGCCGGGTCGGGCAGGTCGGTGGGGCTGCGGACCTCGATCTCCTCGCCGCTAGTGAGGTGGACGACGTAGCGCACGTTCGGGGTGGTCGCCAGCAGGTCGAGGCTGTACTCGCGCTCCAGCCGCTCGCGAACGATCTCCATGTGCAGGAGACCGAGGAAGCCGACCCGGAAGCCGAAGCCGAGCGCCTCGGAGGTCTCCGGCTCCCAGGAGAGGGCGGCGTCGTTGAGCGAGAGCTTCTCAAGCGCGTCGCGGAGGTCTTCGAAGCGGTCGGTGTCGATCGGGAAGAGCCCGCAGAAGACCATCGGCCGGACCTCGCGGTAGCCCTCAAGCGCCTCCGCGGCGGGTCCGGTCAGCCTGGTCACGGTGTCGCCGACGCGCAGCTTGGTGACGTCCTTGATGCCGGTGATCAGGTAGCCCACGTCGCCCGCCTCCATCCCCTCGACCGCGGTCATCGCCGGCCGGAAGAAGCCGATGTCGTCGATCTCGGCCTCGGTCCCGTTCTGCATCGCCAGGATCCGCTCGCCCTTGCGGAACGAGCCGTCGACCATCCGCACGTAGGCGATCACGCCCCGGTACTGGTCGAACTCGGAGTCGAAGATCAGCGCCCGGGTCGGCGCCTTCGGCTCGCCCTGGGGTGGCGGGATGCGCTTGACGATCGCCTCCAGGACCTCGACCACGCCGATCCCGGTCTTGGCCGAGATCCGCAGCGCTTCCTCGGGGTCGCCGCCGAGCAGGTCGGCGATCTCCTGGGCGACCCGGTCGGGCTCGGCGCCGGGCAGGTCGACCTTGTTGATCACCGGGATCAGCTCCAGCCCGTTCTCGATCGCAAGGTAGGTGTTGGCGACCGTCTGGGCCTCGACCCCCTGGGCGGCGTCGACGACCAGCAGGGCGCCCTCGCAGGCGGCGAGGCTGCGCGAGACCTCGTAGGAGAAGTCGACGTGGCCGGGCGTGTCGATCAGGTGCAGGTGGTAGGTCTCGCCGTCGGAGGCCTTGTACTCAACTCGCACCGCCTGGGCCTTGATCGTGATCCCGCGCTCGCGCTCGAGGTCCATCGAGTCGAGCATCTGCGCCTGCATTTTCTTCGGGTCGACGGCGCCGGTTACCTCGAGGATGCGGTCGGCCAGGGTCGACTTGCCGTGGTCGATGTGGGCGATGATCGAGAAGTTTCGGATGTGCTCCATGGGCGACCGGGGAGTATGAAGGGGCCGCTCGGCGGGCGGTCTCATCTACACGCCGATGGATCCAGGCTTCCCGTGATTGCGAAGACGACCGTCGGCGGTTTCTTGAGCATGGGTGTTGCCTGGGGGGATTCGGTCCAGCGGGTGGTCTCGGGATATGGGGGCTTACCGGGTTCGAGGCGGTCGCGGGTGGTGACCACGTAGTCGTAGTCGCCGGCGTTGAGGAGGCGGCGCCACTGGGGGCAGGTGGCGGGTGCTTCGAAGCCGCCGTGGGGGCGCTCGGTGCCGAGGAACTCGACGCGGTTCGAGAGGTCGGTGCCGAACAGGGGGTATTGGCGGGTGCTGGTCGTGGCGATCCGGGCGCCGGAGACGTCGCGGGCCCAGGCGAATGCGGCGTCGAGGCCCCGGGCGCTGAAGGTGGGCTCGGCGTAGCGGTTCTGCAGGTAGTGCCGCTGCATCGGGTAGCCGATCGCGACCGCGAGGAGGAGCGTCACCGCGGCAGCGACAGGGGCGAAGCGCCGGGGGCCCGGAGTGCGGTCGTCCTTTGTGTCGCTATCCGAACGAAAAGACGACCGCACTCTTTGGCGGGCGCCGAGACGGGCCAGCCGGGAGCGCAGGAGCGGCGCCGCCGGCAGCAGGGCGAGGCCGAGGACCAGGGCGGGCGCCAGGTAGCGCAGGCCGGACTCGAAGCCGCGCGGCATCCCCTCCGGGCCGGAGGCCGAGGTCGGGGCGACGAGCCAGGCGAGCGCGGCGGCGAGGCCGACCAGGCCGGCGAGGCCGAGAATCGGCCCTCGGTTCGCCTCCGCGGGGCTAGGAGGGATTGGCGAAACCCCCGCACGCGTCCGGCGGCGGCGGACGCGGCGCGGTTCGGCGTCCTCGGTCGGCCAAATAGCTCTGCTATTCGGCCTTCCTGCGTCCTTGTCCCGCTTGGTCCGGCGCTCGCCGGCCCGCGCACCCGGGTTTCGCCAATCCCTCCTAGCGGCCCTCGCCCCGTCGGACTCGTCTCTCTGCTCGCCTGCACGGCGGTTGCGGGCGAAGGCAGCGCGAAGGTCCGGAAGCGCCAGGACGAGGCCGGCGAGGGCGGCGGCGACCAGCAGCGGCCAGACGATCCAGAGGCCGCCGTGGAGGCCGGGCAGGAACCAGTCCGACCAAACCGTGCCGTCGGTCAGGTAGCCGAGCACGCTGTGGGCTTCGCGCCCGCCGAGCGCCTGCGCCGGCGCCGGCAGGTCGATCGGGCCGAGGTGGTGGATCCAGGGCAGCGGGTTGCCGGCGTGGACGAGGTTGCGCAGGTACCAGTAGCCGCCACCGGCCAGGGCGCCGAGGCCGGCGGCGGCGAATCCGCGTGAGCGGCAACCCCTGGGGGCGAGCGCAACGAGGCCAAGGACGAGGACGGCGGCGGGTAGGAGGAAGTTGAGCTTGGTGCCGGCCGCCAAGCCGGCCGCGAGACCGACGAGGGCCAGCTCGGCAACGGTCAGCCCGGCCCGTTCCCGATCGGCTCGAGCAACCGCGGCGTTCAGGGCCAGCGCCACGGCGGCGAGCAGGAAGAAGATCCCGACGATGTCGTTGCGCGCCTCGCCCGCCTGGTCCGCCAGCGCCGGCACAGACAGCGCGATCGCCCCGAGCCCGAGCGACCACGCCCCGACTCGGAACGGCCGCCCGATGCACCAGCACGCGAACAAGCACCCCACAAACCACCCGAGGTTCAGCAGGGGCGACAGAACATCCCGACCGAACGCCAGCATCCCCGTCGCGTGAAAGACCTCGCTATTCGCCGGGTAGAACCAGGCGAGGAACTGGGGCGCAATGAAGTGCAAATCCCACGTGTCGCCCGACTGGAAGAACCCCGCGGCGAACGGCCCGTGGTACCAGGTGCTGTCTAACCGGGTGATCCCCGTGGAGAGCCGGGTCTTCAAGCCAGTGGCGACATGTACGACGGCGACCGCGCCCAGAGACGCGTAGAGAATCACG
>CBIHMQ010000165.1:0-4875 GCA_966211075.1 uncultured bacterium | reverse complement strand
CTTCTGCGGGGTGATCGGGATGAAGCCGACCCTCGACGCGGTCGACCTCTCCGGCGTCCGCCGCACCAGCCGACTGCTCGACACGATCGGCCTGTTCGTGCGGACGCCCGGCGACCTGCGCCTGCTGCTCTCCGTGCTCGGCGTCAGCGCCGCGGAGGACGCCGCGCGGCCGCTGCGGGTCGGGCTTGCCGAGACCGCCTGGTGGTCGCAGGCCGACGAGCACAGCCGCGCCGCCGTCGGCCGCGCCGCCGCCCTGCTGCGCGAGGCCGGGGCGGAGGTCGCCGAACGGCCCCTGCCGTCGCGGCTCGACGACCTCGACCAGGTCCATGACGTCGTCGCGACCGTCGACATCGCCGCCCACTGCTCGCGCGAGTACGACGAGCACGCCGACCTGTTGAGCCCGCGGATGCGGACCGAGATCGAGCGCGGCCGGGGGATCGCGGCCGAGCGCTACGAGGACGCCATCGCCGCCGCGGCGGAGTGCGGGCGCGCCTTCGCGCGCCACTGCGAGGGGCTCGACGTCGTCCTCGCCCCGGCGGTGACCGGCGAGGCGCCGCGGGCACTCGACTGGACCGGCGACCCGATCTTCAACCGCCCCTGGTCGATGCTCGGCGTCCCGGCGGCGACCGTGCCGGTCGGCCGCGGCGAGCACGGCCTGCCGATCGGCGCCCAGCTGATCGCCCCGAAGGGCGGCGAGGGCGCGGTGCTCGAAGCCGTGACGCTGCTGTTCGCCGCTCTCGACGCCGGTGACGTGCCGCTGCCGCCGTCTAGTTGAGCTCGATCCGCGGGCGGCGGAAGAGGATCCAGTTGGAGTTGCACCAGCGCATGAAGGCGGCGCGGAGCGCCTCGCCGGCGTCGGCTCCGTAGGCGCCGGCCGCGACAAGCTCGGCGAGCAGGCGCCGCTCGCCGTCTTCGAGCTCGACCTCGACGGGGACCACGGCGGGGGCGGACCGGTAGCGCGGCGCGTAGCTCTCGTCGCGGCGCAGCTCGCGCTCGCCGCGAACCGGGGTCGTGGCGAGATCCTCGCTGCGCACCTGGCTGGGCCGGTTGCCCCAGCGCTCGTTGACCGCGTCGACCAGCGACTCGGTCGCGGTGGAGGCGGCCAGCACCTCGATCTGGATCGGCTCGTACTTGTAGTTGTTGATGCCGACCAGCTCGCCGCTGCCGCAGATCACGGTCGCGGCGAGGACGTCGAAGAGGGCGAGCAGCTCGACCCGGTCGCCGGCCCGGCCGGGGTTCCAGCGGAACTGGCGGCGACCCTCCTCGTCGACCGTGGTCGCCATCCACATGTTGAAGGAGTCGTGGACGTCGTCGGGCGTCAGCCCGTACTCGCGGATCGCCTCGGCGAGGCTGTCCTGGCAGTTCGGGTGCTCGCCGAGTCCCCAGCCGAGGTCCTGGTAGACCCGGTTGCAGCGGTGGCCGGTGATGTCGAGCTCGCAGGTCTCCGGCATCGTCAGGATCGCGAACATCGGCCGGCCGCGCGGCGCGTTGGTCCAGACGAACTCGCCGCGGCGGGGGTTGAAGGACTGCGAGCTGCGGGTGAAGCCGCAGTCCAGCGCCTCCTTGTAGTCGTGCAGGTTGAAGGCGTTGAAGTCGACGCAGGTCTCGCCGCCGAGCTGTTCGATTCGCAGCACCTCGCCGCGCCGCACCGGCACCGCCCTACCGGCGATCGGCTCGATCCGGTGGCGGAGGCGGCTCGGCCCGGGGGTCGGGGAGGCTGCCTCGAGCACGTCGTCGCGGGCGGTGCCGCCGACGTAGGGCCCGGCGCCGGCGAGCCGCTGTCCGACATGCTCGCGGAGCGCCTCCCGGAGCAGCTCGGCGCGGCTCTCGCCATGGCCGCGCTCGGCGCGGATCCGGTCGAGGAAGCCGAGCTGGGTCTCGTAAAGCGGGACCGAGGTCGCCGTCGCGCTCACCCGAACCTCCCGAGAAACAGCATATAAGTAATGTACTATAGACAGGAATGAAGGGCATGCTCTTTTCGCAGATGAACCCGCCGCGCGGTCGCGCGGAGGAATTCGAGGCCTGGTATCGGGACGTGCACGTCCCCTCCCGCCTGGCCGTGCCGGGTTTCCAGCGGGCGACCCGCTACCGGGCCCTGGAGGGTGGGCCGGCCCACCTCGCCGTCTACGAGCTGGACATGGAGGCGCTCGAGCGCCCCGAGTACCGGGAGCTGAAGCAGCGCCCCGAGCCGCTGACCGGGGAAATGCTGGCCGAGGTGACGGGGTTCACGCGCTACACCTGCGAGCTGGTCGCCGATAGCGGCCGGCGCGTCGATCACAATTTCCTCTCTGTCGTTGCCTTCGAGGTCCCAGAGGATGAGGTCGATGAGTTCGACGAGTGGTACGAAACCGAGCATGCGCCGCTGCTGCTGGAGGCAGAGGACTGGCTGCGCGTCGCCCGCTACCGCCGGATCGACGGCGAGGGCGGTCCCTGGAACCGCTTCGCCCTGCACGAGCTGCGCTCGCTCGAGGCGATGGACTCGCCGCAGCGGCGGCGGGCCCGGGAAGCGCCGCTGCGCGCGGCGATGGCGGAGCGCCCCTGGTTCGGCAGCTCCGGCCGCTGGATCTACGAGGTCATCGCTCGAACGGAGCGGTGATGAGTGACCCAAGCGCGATCGAGGCGTTCTACGACTGGGTGGAACGCCATCGCGGCCAGCCGAGCGGCCTCGCGGGGGAGGGACTGAAGGGCTACTTTCACGGTGTCGCCGAGGCCCGTTACGTGATCCGCCGGATCTTCCGGATCGTCGACGAGCAGGCGAAGTCGGCGGGGCTGGAGCCGCTCGAGCACCAGGCCCTGATCCAGCTCTTCGGGGCGCCCGAGCCGTTGCGGGTGATCGACTTCGCGGAGCGGCTAGACGTCGCCCCGGCCTTCGCGTCGCGGATCGCGAAAGGCCTCGACGACAAGGGGCTGGTGCGGCGGACCGCCTCCGAGGACGACCGACGCAGCACGGTGATCGCGGTCACCGAGGCCGGCGGCGAGCTGCTCGCCCAGGTCGACTCGCAGGTCGAACTGCACGTTTCCTACTTCCAGCAGCAGCTGACCGACGCCGAGCGGGCGGCGGCGCTGGGCATCTTCGCTTTCTACCTCGGCGCCTCCCCGCGCCTCGACGACATCGAGAACCTGGTCGAGCTGGTGCGCAGCGAGCGGGGCCATGCCGCTCCTTAACTACCTAACTTAGGTCCCGTACTTTGCTATGCTAATTCCCGGAAACCACGGGAAGGAGCGTGCATGCTGCGCAGCGGAGCTGAATACGTCGAGTCGCTGAAGGACGGCCGCAGCGTCTACATCGACGGCGAGCGGGTCGAGGACGTCACCACCCACCCGGCCTTCGCGGGCGCGGTGCGCTCGGTGGCGGCGCTCTACGACTTCGCCGCCGACCCCGCCAACGCGGAGGAGATGACGACCGAGTCGCCGTACGGCGGCGAACCGATCAACGTCGCCCAGATGATCCCGCGCTCGCGCGAGGACCTGACCAGGCGCCGGCAGGGCCTGCGGCGCTGGAGCGAGCAGACCTTCGGCCTGATGGGACGCAGCCCCGACCACGTGGCCTCCTTCCTGGCCGGCTTCGCCGCCAACTCCCAGGTCTTCGGCCGGGCCGGATCCGAGTTCGCCGAGAACGTCGTCAACTTCCACCGCAAGGCCTGCGAGGAGGATCTCTACCTCAGCTACACGATCGTGCCGCCGCAGATCGACCGCTCCAAACCGGCGCACCAGCAGGCCGATCCCCACCTCTACGCCGGTGTCAAGGAAGAGCGCGACGACGGCATCGTCATCAAGGGGGCGCAGATGTTGGGCACCGGCATGGTGCTCTCCAACTGGGTCCTCCTCAGCTCGATCGTGCCGCTGCGGCCGGGCGACGAGGACTACGCGATCTCGGTCGTGGTGCCGCTCGGCGCCCCCGGGGTGAAGGTGATCTCGCGCCGCTCCTACGCGGCGGCGGCCTCGAGTGTCTTCGATTACCCGCTCGCCAGCCGCTTCGACGAGACCGACTCGCTGGCCGTCTTCGACGACGTCTTCGTGCCCTGGGAGCAGGTCTTCGTCTACCGCGACCTCGACCTCGTGCAGGCGCAGTGGTGGGAGACCGGCGCCCACCTGCTCGGCAACAACCAGGCGCAGATCCGCTACTCGACCAAGCTCGACCTCCTGGTCGGGCTCAGCCACCGGGTCGCGCAGACCAACGGCGTTGCCGGCCTGCCGCCGATCATGAGCGCGCTCGGCGACCTCGCCGCGCACGCCTCGCTGGTCAGCGGCCTGGTCCACGGCGCCGAGCAGAACTGCGAGATCGACGAGGCCGGCATGGCCCGTCCCGGCGCCGCCGAGAGCTTCGCCAACATGACCCTGCAGTCGTCCCTCTACCCGAAGATGCTGACGATGGTGCGGGAGCTCTGCGGCGGCGGCCTGATCCAGCTGCCCTCCTCGGTCGAGGACCTGCGCAGCCCCGAGGTCGCCGAGATCCTCGATCGCTACCTGCAGTCGCCGGGGGTCGAGGCGGAGGAGCGGGTGAAGCTGCTGAAGCTGGTCTGGGACCTGGTCGGCTCGGAGTTCGCCAGCCGCCACCAGCAGTACGAGATGTTCTACGCCGGGGCGCCGTTCGTGGTGAAGATGCGGATGTTCCAGAACTACGACTTCGACCGCGCCGGGGCGCTGGTCGACGCGGCCCTGGCCGGCTATGACCGCGATGGCGAGGTCGTCGCGGCGGCTGAGAGTTGAGCGCCGCCGCGGACCTTCCCCTGCCGGTGGCGGGGGAGCCGGTCCGCACCGATCGCTGGCTCGAGGTCCGCAGCCCCTACGACGGCGAGCTGGTAGGCCGGGTCGCCGAGGCCGACGCAGGGGTGGTCGGTCGGGCGGTCGCGGCGGCGCGCGAGGCCTTCGCGG
>CBIHMQ010000164.1:0-4944 GCA_966211075.1 uncultured bacterium | reverse complement strand
GTGGAGGGCTGGGGGGCGCCGGGGACCTGGGTGCCGCTCGCCATCGGCGTCGCTTTCCTGCCTCTCTTCGTCGCGGTCGAGCGCCACGCCGCCACCCCGATGATCCGCTTCTCGCTGCTCCGCCACAAGAATTTCCTCGCCGCCAACCTCAGCCAGGTGCTGGCGGGGATGGTCGAGCTCGGGCTCGGCTTCCTGACCCCGTTCTTCCTGCTTCTCGTGGTCGGGGTCTCGCCCGCCACGGCCGGCATCTGCCTGATTCCGGCCACGATCCCGATCATCCTCGCCGGGCCGCTGGCGGGGCGCGCCTTCGACCGCTTCGGCGGCCGCCTGCCGATGGCGGTCGGCTTCCTCCTCCTCGCCGCCTCCGGGCTCGTCCTCGCCCTTTCGGTCTCCGAGCAGTCGGCGCCGGCGCTGATCCCCGGGCTGCTCCTGCAGGGGCTCGGGCTCGGCATCGTCCTCACCGTCAACGACCCGACCGGGCTCACCGCGGTCCCGGCCGAGGACAGCGGCGAGGCCTCGGGCATGATCAACACCTCCGAGCAGTTCGGCGGCGCGATCGGGATCGCCGGCCTGACCGCGGTCGAGCTCGGGATCAACTTCCACGAGATTCGCGAGAAGGTCGCGGGCTTCGGCATCCACCCGACTCCTGAACAGGAGGCGGCGGCCCGCGACCTCGTCCTCGAAGCCGAGCAGAGCGGATTCCGCAACCTCCCGAAGACGCCGCTGCTGGAAAAGGTTGCTCCGGTCGTCGCCGACGCTCACGTCACCGCCTTCCAGGTCACCTTCGCCGCCTCGGCCGGGATCGCCCTGCTCGGCGCCCTCGTCACCCTGGTCCTGGTCCGCCGCACCGACCGGGTCGCCGCCCCGATCTTCAGCCGCCGCTCGCGCTGGGTCTTCGCCACCCAGGGCCGCTCCTCGGCGATCACCCGCCGGCCACCGCCGGCCTCGCCCTGACCGCGGTCGGTTAAGGCCCCTCTGGGGGCGCTAACTGACCGCGTTCGTGGACCGCGGTGATCGCCAGGCTGATCGCCAGCTTGGCGCCGATCCCGGCGTAGACGGCGGCGTTGAGGAGCGGGTTGCGCTCGGGGGCGTCGAAGCGGCGGTAGAAGCGGCCCATGCCGCGGTGAAAGGCGATCTCCTGGCGGGGGGCGCGGCGGCCGGCGCTGGAGCCACCCTTGACGTGGAGGGCGGTCCCGGCCGGCTCGTAGAAGACCTTCCAGCCGGCGTCCCAGAAGCGGTGGCACCAGTCGAGGTCCTCCATGTAGAGCCAGTAGCCCTCGTCGAGCAGGCCGACCTCGCGGACCGCCTCGCGCCGGCAGAGCATGAAGGCGCCGTTGACGGCGTCTACCTCGCCCGGCTCGTCGTCGCCGAGCGCCGTCGCCCGGTACTGGCTGAGCGGCCCGGGGGCGTCGCCGTGGCGGCCGATCCCGGTGAAGTGGGCGAGGGCGCCTAGCGGCGTCGGGAAAGAGCGCTTGCAGGCGTGGTCGAGCTCGCCACTCTCGGTCACCAGCTTGATTCCGACCATGCCGATCGCCGGGTCGGAGCGCAGCCGCGCCAGCGCCGCGTCGAGGCTGCCGGCGTAGACCTCGGTGTCGGGGTTGAGCAGCAGCACCGCCTCGGCCTCGCTGTCGCGCAGCGCGAGGTTGTTGGCGGCCGAGAAGCCGATGTTGCCCTCGCGCAGCAGGCGCACCTCCGGGAACTCGCGGGCGACCATGTCCGGGGTGCCGTCGGGGCTGCCGCTGTCGACCACCGTCACCCGCATCGCCGCTCCGGCCGGCGGGTGCGCGCGCAGCGAGGCCAGGCAGCGCCGCAGCAGGTCCTCAGCCCCGTGGCTGACGACGACTACCTCGAGGTCCACTAGTAGGCGCCTTCGCCCCGCAGGACCGCGCGCGGGGTGCGCAGCAGGATCGCCAGGTCGGTCAGCAGCGAGAGGTTGTCGAGGTAGTCGCGCTCCATAGCCAGCCGCTCCTCGAAGGTGAGGTCGCTGCGGCCGTAGACCTGCATCGGCCCGGTGATCCCCGGCTTGACCGCCAGCCGCAGCCGCTGCCGCTTGTCATAGAGGGCGACGACGCTCTCCTCCTCGGGCCGCGGGCCGACCAGCGACATGCTCCCGGCCAGCACGTTGAACAGCTGCGGCAGCTCGTCGAGGCTGGTCCGGCGCAGCCACCGTCCCGTCTTCGTGATCCGCGGGTCGTTGGGGATCTTGAAGGCGGGCTCCTCGAGCTTCTGGAGGTCGATCAGCTCCGGCAGCCGCTGCTCGGCGTCGACCACCATCGTCCGGAACTTCACCATCGTGAACGGCTCGCCGTCGCGGCCGGCGCGGCGCTGGCGGAACAGCACCGGGCGGCCGGTGTCGAGCAGGATCAGGACCGCGATCCCGAGCAGCAGGGGGGAGAGCAGGGCGATCAGAAGGACGGAGACGACCACGTCCATCAGCCGCTTCATCGCGATCGTCGAGCGGGGCGGGTCGCTGAAGCGGAAGTCGAGGACGGGCAGCTCGGCGAGCCGGTTGAGCTCGATGCCGGGCCCGAGCAGGCCGTAGTGCTGGGGCAGGAAGGTCAGCGCCAGCCCCTCCGCCTTGCACTCCTCGATCAGCCGCTCGGCGACCGGTGCGCTCATCTTCTGTTCGGTAACCACCACGCGCTCGATCTGGTACTCGCGGGCCACCCGGGAGATGTCGTCGATCGTGCCCAGCCGCGGCAGCTCCGCCGACTGCGTCTCGCCGGTCGGGGCGAGGTACCCGACCAGCCCGAGGCGCGCCTCCGGGTGGGTGGAGACCCGGCGGGCGACGACGTCGACGGCCGTCGCCGGCCCGATCGCCAGCCCGGCCGCGAACCCGGTCAGGCGGTGCCAGAGGAAGCGCAGGACGCCGCGCACGACGAAGCAGCCGATCAGGGCGCCGGCGCCGACCGCGATCGCGCTGGCCGGCGAGAGCGGCCCGACCGGGCTCAATGCCAGCAGCCCGTCGAGCACCAGGGTGCCGAGCACCGTCGCCGAGACCAGGGAGGGCAGCTCGTCGAGGGTGCTGTGGCGGATCCGGCGGTGATCGTTGTCGTAGAGGCCGTGGAGCTTGAGGACGACGATCCAGATCGGGCTGAAGAGGACGGCCCAGAAGAGCACGCCGACGTCGGTGCTCGAGGTCGTCGCGGTGACCAGGCAGAGGGTGCCGACCAGGGCGCCCCAGTCGCCGAGGGCGAGCAGGCGGCGGAGCACGGAGCCGCGCCGGCGCGAGGCGAGGGCGCCGGGCGAGACCGGTCGGCGCGTCGGCGGGACCGGCGCCCGCGCGGGCGCTGTCTTCGCGGCCTCCGCGGGGGTGGCTGTGCGGTTCGTCTCCGGGGTCACTGGCCGTCGCCCTGCAGCTCCGGCGCCAGCGGGTTGAGCTGGCGCGTTTTGGCGAGGTCGGCGTCCGCGGCGGCCTCCTCGCCGTCGGCGCGCTCGACCCGGGCGCGCAGGTAATAGAGCTGCCAGTTGCGGTCTTCGCGGATGATCGCCTGCGAGAGCCGGCCGGAGGCGGTCTCGTATTCGCCCTTGGCCTCGGCGAGCAGCCCCAGCAGGACATATGGCGAGGCGGCCCAGGGCTCGATCGAGCGGGCGTTGTCGGCATGGTCGACGGCGGCGACCAGGTCGCCCTGTTCGGCGGCACTTTCGCTCGCCTTCAGCTCGCGGTCGACCAGCAGCGGCCCGACCAGGGCAACAGCGGAGATCCAGGCCGCCACCAGTCCCGCCACCGCGAGGCCGAAGCGGCGCTGGGCGACGCGTTCGCCGTCGACGCCGGCGCGCGCCTCGGCCAGCTGTCCGACCCGGGCGGCAACGACCGCCCCGGCGGCGAGGAAGAAGACCGCCCCGAGGGCGGCGATCTCCCAGAGCCAGTCGATCGCGGCGCCGACCGCGAAGGCAAGCATTGCCGCGAGGAGGACAGCGTGCAGCTCGCGCCGCGGCCCGCCGGCGTCCCGCCAGGCGGCAAACGCGGTCCAGAGCAGCGTCCCGACCAGGGCGAGGACGAGAATGCCGCCGACCAGGCCGAGCTCGGCGAAGGCCTCCAGGTACAGCGAGTGGGCGTCGTGGACCGGCATCTCGATGTCGCGCAGTTCGTTCCAGGAGAAGACGTAGGTGCCGGCGCCGTGGCCGAGCAGAGGCTCTTCCGCGAAGGAGTCGAGGGAGACGCGCCAGAATTCGTCGCGGCCGGCGCCGGAGAGCTGCGTGAAGTGGTGTTTGGGGTCCTGAGGGAACTGCACGTCGGAGCTGTTGAACTGATTCCAGGCGCGGCCGGCGACGGCGATCGCGGCGGCGATCCCGATCAGCGCCGCGGCCAGGGCGAGCCGCCTCAGCACCAACGGGTTGCGGGAGAGCTCGACCGCCCGCCCGGCGAGGCCGCCGCCGCGGCTCTCGAGGCGGCGCAGGCCGGCGAAGAGGAGCAGCGCCAGGGCGGCCCCCGCGAGCAGGATCAGCAGCACCATCACGCCCTGGCCGGTGACGTCGGACGTGTCGAAGTTCTCGGCGAGACTGCGGTGGGCCTGGACCGAGAGCACCGCCGGCAGCGTCGCCACGGCGCCGATCGCCAGCGTCCCCAGCAGCCAGAGGCGGTCGTGCGAGAGCACCAGCAGGCAGCCGCAGGCGACCAGCAGCGAGAGCAGGCCGCCGCGCGAGTAGGTCAGGTAGAGCGCCAGCAGCACCAGCGGAAGAGCCGCGACCGAGAGCCAGCGCAGGGCCGCGAACAGCGAGCGCCTGCTCATCCACAGCAGCATCGCCGCGCCGATCCCGAAGGCGACCCCGTTGGCGTTCCAGTAGCCGAGCGGGTAGCGGGTCCGCGGGCCGCTGCCGAGCGAGTTTTCGACCTCGAGAAGGTGAGGTAGCAGCCGGCTTCCCAGCGACAGGAAGGCGACCAGGGCGATGGCGATCGCGATCCCTTCGCCGAAACGTTGGCGCCTTTGGTCGGTTTGGGCG
>CBIHMQ010000163.1:0-5026 GCA_966211075.1 uncultured bacterium | reverse complement strand
TCACGATGCTCGAGTGGTACGAGGCCTACGCCGACTACGAGAAGACCGCCCACGACCTGGAGATGCTGGTCGCCGAGGTCGCCGAGCGGGTCCTCGGCTCCACCAAGGTCAAGCGCGGCGAGAACGAGATCGACTTCACGCCGCCCTGGCGCCGCATCACCCTGCGCCAGGCGATCCTCGAGCGCAGCGGCATCGACATCGCCGAGCACCCGACCCGCGAGGCGCTGGCGGCGGCGATGGGCGGCGAGCCCGACCCGAAGGAGGGCTGGGGCAAGCTCGTCGACGGCCTGCTCTCCCGCGACGTCGAGCCCGGCCTGATCCAGCCGACCTTCCTCTTCGACTACCCGACCGAGCTCTCGCCCTTCGCCAAGGCGCACCGCTCCGAGCCCGGCGTGGTCGAGCGCTGGGAGGCCTTCGTCGGCGGCGTCGAGATCGCCAACTCCTTCACCGAGCTCAACGACCCCGACGAGCAGCGCCGCCGCTTCGAGCAGCAGGCGGCGGAGATCAGTCGAGGCGACGAGGAGGCCCAGCCCTACGACGAGGTCTTCGTCGAAGCGCTGGAGCAGGGGATGCCCCCGACGGGCGGCATCGGGGTCGGGATCGACCGCCTGGCGATGATGCTGGCCGGGGTGAAAAGTCTGCGAGAAGTCCTGCTTTTCCCGGCAATGCGTAGCTGATTAGAGGCAATCCCCCCGATTCCGTGCGTTTCGTCCCCAGAAACGCCGCTCTTAGCGCTTTACTGGGGCGGGAAGCCGGGGGAGCGGTCCCGGTATCGTTAATGAGCACATGGACGCCTTCCGATATCGATTGGGCGTCTGCCGGTACTAACTCGGTCCAGCCGGGTTCGACCAAGAAGAAGGGATTCTTTTGTTCGAGCGTTTCACCGAGCGAGCACGCCAAGTCGTCGTCCTAGCCCAGGAGGAGGCGCGCACGCTCAAGCACAACTACATCGGCACCGAGCACATCCTGCTGGGCCTGCTCCGCGAGGAGGAGGGTCTTGCCGCGCGTGTGCTGGAGTCGCTCGACATCACGGTCGAAAGGGTGCGCTCCCAGGTCGTCCGGATCGTCGGCTCCGGCGAGGAGGTCACCTCCGGCCAGATCCCGTTCACGCCGCGCGCCAAGAAGGTCCTCGAGCTGGCGCTGCGCGAGGCGCTCTCGCTCGGCCACAACTACATCGGCACCGAGCACATCCTGCTCGGCCTGGTTCGCGAGAACGAGGGCGTTGCCGCCCGCATCCTGCTCGACTTCGACGCCGACTCGGACAAGATCCGCAACGAGGTGATCCGGATGCTCTCCGGCCCCGGCGGCCGTCGCCAGGGCGCTGGCGCCGGCGGCGGTTCCGGCGAGGGCAAAAAGTCTTCGAAACTGCTCGACCAGTTCGGTCGCAACCTCACCCGCCTCGCCGAGGAGGGCAAGCTCGATCCGGTGATCGGGCGCGAAACCGAGATCGAGCGGATCATGCAGATCCTCTCCCGTCGCACCAAGAACAACCCGGTGCTGCTCGGAGAGCCCGGCGTCGGCAAGACCGCCGTGGTCGAGGGCCTGGCGGCCCGGATCAACAGCGGCGAGGTGCCGGAGCTGCTCAAGAACAAGCAGATCTACACGCTCGACCTGGCCGCCCTGGTCGCCGGCTCGAAGTACCGCGGCGAGTTCGAGGAGCGGCTCAAGAAGGTGATGAAAGAGATCACCCAGCGCGGCGACATCATTCTCTTCATCGACGAGCTCCACAACCTGGTCGGCGCCGGCGCCGCCGAGGGGGCGATCGACGCCGCCTCGATCCTCAAGCCGGCCCTGGCCCGTGGCGAGCTGCAGACGATCGGCGCGACCACGCTCGACGAGTACCGCAAGTACCTCGAGCGCGACTCGGCGCTGGAGCGCCGCTTCGCCCAGATCAAAGTCGACCAGCCCTCGCCCGAGGACACCGTGAAGATCCTCGAAGGGCTGCGCGAGCGCTACGAACAGCACCACCGGGTGACGATCCGCGACGACGCTCTCGAAGCCGCCGCCGAGCTCGCCGACCGCTACATCTCCGACCGCTTCCTGCCGGACAAGGCGATCGACCTGATCGACGAGGCCGGCTCGCGGATGCGCATCAAGTCGATGAGCACGCCGCCGGTCTACCGCGACCTCGAGGAGGAAATCGAGACGACGCGGCGCGAGAAGGAGGCAGCGATAGAGGCCCAGGAGTTCGAAAAGGCCGCCAACCTGCGCGACACCGAGCGCCAGCTGACCACCCGCAAGCGCCAGCTCGAAGACGAGTGGGCGGAGGGCGAGAACGGCGAACGGCCCGAGGTGGGCGAGGAAGAGATCGCCGACATCGTCTCGATGTGGACCGGCATCCCGGTCTTCAAACTGACCGAGGCCGAGACCAAGAAACTGATCCGCATGGAGGAGGAACTCCACAAGCGGGTGATCGGCCAGGAGGTCGCGATCACCGCCGTCTCCAAGGCGATCCGCCGTTCCCGGGCCGGGATCAAGGACCCGAAGCGCCCGGCTGGCTCGTTCATCTTCCTCGGCCCCTCCGGGGTCGGCAAGACCGAGCTCGCCCGCACCCTCGCCGATTTCCTCTTCGGCGACGAGGAGGCGATGATCCGGATCGACATGTCCGAGTACATGGAGAAGCACGCGGTCAGCCGCCTGGTCGGCTCACCGCCCGGCTACATCGGCTACGACGAGGGCGGTCAGCTGACCGAGGCCGTGCGCCGCAAGCCGTACTCGGTGCTGCTGCTCGACGAGATCGAGAAGGCCCACCCCGACGTCTTCAACATCCTCCTGCAGATCCTCGAGGACGGCCGCCTCACCGACGCCCAGGGTCGCACCGTGGATTTCCGCAACGCGATCGTGATCATGACCTCGAACATCGGCGCCTCGGAGATCTCCAAGAACACCTCGATCGGGTTCACCGTCTCCGACGAGACCGGCATGTCCTACGACGACATGAAGAACCGGATCATGGGCGACCTCAAAAAAGTCTTCCGGCCCGAGTTCCTCAACCGGATCGACGAGGTGATCGTCTTCCACAAGCTCGCCAAGGAAGAGGTCAAGGAGATCATCGACCTGATGATCAACCGGGTCCGCGTCCAGGTCGCCGAGCACGAACTGCAGCTGGAGCTGACCGACGAGGCCAAGGACCTGCTGGTCGACAAAGGCTGGGACCCCTCGATGGGCGCCCGCCCGCTGCGCCGGGCGATCCAGCGCTACATCGAGGACCCGCTGGCCGACGAAGTCCTGCGCCAGGGCGAGATGACCCCGGGCTCGACGGTGATGGTCGCCCGCGACACCGCCGGCGACGAGGAGGACAAACCCCTCAGCCTCGAAATCATCGCCCCGACGAAGCCGAAGTCGAAGGAGCCCAAGAAGCCCGAGCCGGAGAAGGTCGGCGTCGGCGCCGACAAGGGCGCGGGCCAGCACGGCCCGCGGGGCGACGCCGAGCCGCCGCACGGCGACGGCGAGTCCTGACCCGGCCGGCGGCCCCTTGAAGGACCCCGGCCGCAGCGCGATCGGCACCTGGAGTGGGGGACGGTTCCTCCACTTCGGCGAGGCGATCGCCGAGGATCGCTTGGCGGCGCTGCTGCGCCCGGGCGGCGGCATCGAGACCGTCCTCAGCGCCGACGCCTACGGGCGGGGCGAGGCCGATCGCGTCCTCGGCCGCGCCCTCGACGGCGTCCCCCGCGACGACTACTGCCTGATCGGCGCCGTCGGCCACGACTTCTACGAGGGCGAGCGCGACGGCCCCAGGGGCTTCCCGCGCTTCACCGACCCGGCCCTGCGCGGCCCCGGCGAGTACGCCGACTACCTGCGGATGGCAACTGAGGAGAGCCTCGGCCGGATCGGCGCCTCCTCCTTCGACCTGTTGCTGCTCCACAACCCCGACCGCACCGGCTACCTCAGCGAGGCGGTCTGGGACGGGATGGCGGCGCTGCGCGAGCAGGGTCTGGCCGCCCGAATCGGCGTCGCCCCGGGCCCCGCCAACGGCTTCACCCTCGACCTGATCGCCTGTCTGGAGCGGTTCGGCGACCGGATCGACTGGGCGATGATCATCCTCAACCCGCTCGAGCCCTGGCCCGGCGAGCTCTGCCTCGACGCCGCCGCCCGCCACGACGTCAAGGTGCTGACCCGGGTCGTCGATTACGGCGGCCTCTTCTGGGGCGACATGAAGCCGGGAATGGAGCTGGGCCGCACCGACCATCGCTCCTTCCGCCCGGCGGGTTGGATCGAGGCCGGCCTCGAGAAGCTGGACCGCCTGCTGCCGTTCGCCGAGCGGGCGAAGCTGACCCCGATTCAGCTCGCCTGCCAGTGGAACCTCGCCCACCCCGCGGTCGAGTGCGTTGCCCCGACCCTGATCCAGGAGATCGGTCCCGAGGCCCGCTCGATCGAGGACAAGCGGGCCGAGCTGGCCGCCCTCCCTGCCGAGCAGCGCCTCGGCGCCGAGGACGTCGCCGCGATCCGGGCGATCGGCGACAACACCGGCAGCATGACCCTGAAGGGCGCCAACCCCGAGCACGAGGGCGAGGAGCGGCCCGACCGCTGGGCGCTCGACGCCGAGCTCGCCGCGGTCGGCACTCGCTGGGGCATCGACCCGGCGCGGGACCTGGCAGCGACTCACTGAGCCGGGCGCCGCCGCCGGCGCCCATACGCTGCCGCGCGTGGACCGCAAGTGGTGGACTCTCGGCGGGGCCTGCGCGGGTCTCTTCATCCTCATGCTCGACTCGACCGTCGTGGCGCTGGCGCTGCCGGCGATCCGGCACGACGTCGACGCCAGCGCCGAGGCCCTGCAGTGGGTGATGAACGGGTACCTGCTGACGATCGCGGTGCTGGTGGTGACCGCCGGCCGGCTCGGCGACATGTTCGGGCGCAAGCGGGTCTTCCTGGCGGGGATGGTGCTGTTCGCGGTCGGGTCGGTGGTCTCGGGGGCCGCCGCCAGCCAGGAGGCGCTGATCGCCGGCCGCGTCCTGCAGGGGGCCGGGGCGGCGCCTATGCTGTCCCTATCGCTGGCGCTGGTCTGCAACGCCTTCCCGGCCGCGGA
>CBIHMQ010000162.1:0-5046 GCA_966211075.1 uncultured bacterium | reverse complement strand
GAGATCGCGATCGCCAGCGGCCCGGTGCGGACGATCGCCGGCAGGATGAAGTTGCAGAGCGGCGGCACGTCGACGATGTTGACCAGCATCGCCCGCCGCTCGGCGTCGTCGAAGACGGCGATGTTGACGTCGGTGTCGTCGGTGCAGGCGATCGCGATGAAGACGCCCTCGAGGTCGGCGGCGCCCGCGTACTCGCGCTTCTCCCACTCGATCGATCCCTCCGCCGCCATCGCCTCCAGCTCCGGGTGGGCGACCGGGGCGAGGAGGGTCACGTCGGCGTCGCAGGCGAGCAGGCCCTCGACCTTCTCGAGGCCGATGTCGCCCCCGCCGACCACCAGGCAGCGCCGCCCTTTCAGTTTCAGGCAGGCGATGTAGAAGGGCGTCTCCAGCATGTCCCGGACGCAGGACTGGTCGCAGATCCCCTTGCGGAACTGGCAGACGCACTCCTTGCCGGCGTAGGCCTGGGCGGGCATTGCCGAAAGGCTAGCGCTCGGCGTCGGCCGCCCCCGCGGTGGGAGCCGGCCTCAGACCGCGTCGAGCGTCAGGCGCAGGCCCTCTTCGAGGCTCTTGGTCGGGCGCCAGCCGAGCAGCTCTTCGGCGCGCGAGGCGTCGAGGGAGATCCGCTGCACCTCGCCCGCACGCGGCGGCGCGAACTCGGGTTCGAAGCTCTCGTTGCCGCCCAGCTTGGCGAGGGTCTCGACCAGGTCGAGGACGCTGGCCTCCTCGCCGGTGCCGATGTTGACCGGCTCGGTCGCCTCGGATTCGGCCGCCGCCAGCGCCGCCTCGACCACGTCGCCGACATATATGTAGTCGCGGGTCTGGGTCCCGTCCCCGTAGATGGTCGGCCGGCCGCCGTTCTTCAGCTTGCCGCAGAAGATCGCGACGACGCCGGCCTCGCCGAGCGGGTCCTGGCGCGGGCCGTAGACGTTGCCGAGCCGCAGGGCGATCCCGGAGATCCCGTAGAGCCGCTCGAAGAGGCCGAGGTAGCCCTCGGCGGCGAACTTGCTCTGGCCGTAGGCGGACATCGGCGCCACCGCGGTCGACTCGTCGAGCGGCAGTTGCTTGTCGGCCCCCTCGCCGTAGATCGCGCCGCCGGTCGAGACGAAGACGACCCGCTTGGCGCCCCCGGCCCGGGCGGCCTCGAGCACGTTGGCGGTGCCGCCGACGTTGACGGCGGCATCGAAGGCCGGGTCCTCGATCGACTTGCGGACGTCGATCTGGGCGGCCAGGTGGAAGACGCGATCGGGCCGGCGCGCGGCGGCCAGCTCGCTCAACGCGGCGGCGTCGCGGATGTCGATCTCGGCCAGCTCGGCGCCGTTCGCCAGCGCCCCCTCGAGGTTGACCCGGCGGCCGGTCGAGAGGTCGTCGACGACAACCACCTCGTCGCCCCGCGCGAGCAGCGCGTCGACGAGATTCGAGCCGATGAAGCCGGCGCCGCCGGTGACCAGAGCCTTCATACGCGCGCCGATCCTATGGGGATCGGCGAAAGCCAGCCGCCGTGAGCGGCCGCCGGCCCCTGCTACCCTCGCCGCCCCATGCGACTGATCGTCACCGAGAAGAACAACAGCGCCAAGAAGATCGCCGACGTCCTCGCCGCCCCCACCGGCGGAGCGAAGGAGGACAAGACCTTCAAAGTCCCCTTCTACAGCTGGACCGACGCCGACGGCAATGACCACATGACGGTCGGCCTGAAGGGCCACGTGCTCGGCCCCGCCTTCCCCGAGGGCTACTCGAACTGGCAGAAGACTGACCTCCACGACCTGATCGACGCCGAGCTGATCAAGGAGCCGACCGACAAAAACGTCGTCAAAGCGATCAAAAAACTCGCCAAAGAGGCGGACGAGCTGGTGATCGCCACCGACTTCGACCGCGAGGGCGAGCTGATCGGGCTCGAGGCGCTCGAGGAGATGCTCGACGCCAACCCGGAGCTGGGCTCGCGAGAGGGGACCCAGGACGGCACCCTGCGGATCCAGCGAGCCCGCTACTCGGCCCTCACCAAGGAGGAAATCGAGGAAGCCTTTGGCAACCTCGACGAGCTCTCCTACCCGCTTGCCAACGCCGGCGCCGCCCGCCAGGACATCGACCTGCTCTGGGGCGCGACCCTGACCCGCGCGGTCTCGCTCTCGACCCGCCGCTTCGGCTCCAACTTCCTCTCGGTCGGCCGGGTGCAGAGCCCGACCCTGGGCTTGATCGTCGAGCGCGAGATGGAGCGCCGCGCCCACGTCGCGAAACCGTTCTGGGAACTGTTCGCCAAGTTCGAGCACCCGGACGGGACCTTCGAGACCCACCACGCGACCGACAAGTTCTGGGAGAAAGCGGAGGCCGACGCCGCCCTCGCCGGGACCGCCGGCCCCGGCACGGTGAAATCGGTGACCGCGCGGAAAAACACCCGCAAGCCGCCGACGCCGTACAACACGACCGCATTCAGCACCGACGCCTCCAGCCGCCTCGGCATCACCCCCGCCAGCGCGATGCGGATCGCCGAGGACCTCTACATGGACGGCTTCATCTCCTACCCGCGTACGGACAACACGGTCTACCCGGCTTCGCTGCCGGTCCGCGAGCTGGTCTCCTCCCTGGTCCGGGTCAAGGAGTTCTCCGCCGCCGCCGGCCTGCTCGACGGCGAGCTGAAACCGACCCGCGGCAAAAAAGAAACCACCGACCACCCGCCGATCTACCCGACCCAGGCGATCCACCCGGGCGCCCTCGACGGCTCCAAGAAGCGGGTCTACGAACTGGTCGTGCGCCGCTTCCTCGCCACCTTCAGCCCGCCGATGATCACCGAGTCGACCCGGGCCGACATCGAGGCCGGCTCGGAGACCTACTTCGTGCGCGGCTCGGTCGTCGTCGACCCCGGCTACGCCGGCATCTACACCTACGCCCGCTCCGCCGACGAGGAGATTCCCGCCCTGCGGGAGGGCCAGACGCTGCAGCTCGACGGCGAGCCCTGGATCGTCGACAAGGAGACCCAGCCCCCGGGCCGGATCTCCCAGGCGAAACTGATCGAGATGATGGAGGAGCGCGGCCTCGGCACCAAAGCGACCCGCGCCGACATCATCCAGAAGCTCTTCGACCGCGGCTACGTCTACGGCAACCCGCCGGTCCCCTCCGAGACCGGCATCGCCCTGTATGAGGCGTTCAAGAACTACGTGCCGGCGATGGCGACCCCGGAGATGACCGCGCAGCTGGAGGCGGAGATGGACCGGATCGCCGCCGGCGAGATGAGCAAGGGCACCGTTGTCGGCGAGAGCCGCGAACTCCTCCACAAGACCTGGAGCGAGATCGACAAGAGCCGCGAAGAACTCGCCAAAGTGATCTGGAAAGGGATGGACGAGGACCGCATCCTCGGTCCCTGCAAGGTCTGCGAAGAAGCCGGCCGCACCAAGGAGGACGGCTCGCCCAACATGCTGCGGATCATCCGCGCGAAAAAATCGGGCAAACGCTTCGTCGGCTGCACCGGCTGGACCCTCGACGATCCCGAGTCCTGCGACCAGACCTTCCCGCTGCCGCAGCGCGGCGACGTCTTCCGGCTCGAGGAGCGCTGCTCGGTCTGCGACAAGACGCCGCGGCTGAAAGTGGTGCCGTTCCGCGGCCGCCCCTGGAACCTCTGCCTCAACGACGACTGCGAGTCGATGGCGGAGATGAAGAAACGCCGCGCCGAGCGCGAAGCGGCCAAAGCGGCGAAAGCGGCGATGGAAAAGAAGCCGCCCGCCAAGGGCGACGAGGACGCCCCGGCGAAAAAGACGAAAAAAGCGAAAGCGTCGAAAGCCGACACGGCGACGCGCGGGCGCAAACGCGCCAAAGCCGGCGCCAAATGAGATGACCCCGGCGCTCGGGGACCGCTGACGTGTTCATCTCGCTGGAGGGGATCGACGGGTCGGGCAAGAGCACCCAGGCGCGGCTGCTGGCCGAGGCGCTGGGGGCCGGGACGGTGGCGATCCGCGAGCCGGGGGGGACCGATGCGGCCGAGCGGATCCGGACCCTGCTCGCCGACCCCACCGTGGCGCTCGACCCGCTCGCCGAGCTGCTGCTCTTCCTCGCCGCCCGCGCCGACCTCACCGAGCGGGTGATCCGGCCGGCGCTGGAGGAGGGGCGCGATGTGGTCGCGGACCGCTTCTCGGACTCCAGCGTCGCCTACCAGGGCGCGGCCCGTGGGCTGGGCGTCGGCGAGGTGATCGGCCTCTGCGAGACCGCCACCGACGGCCTCTGGCCGGACCTGACCCTGCTCCTCAGGGTCGACCCCGAGGTCGCCCTCGGCCGCGCCGACGGCGAGGACCGCTTCGAGTCCGAGGGCCTGGAGCTGCAGCGCGCCGTCGCCGAGGCCTACGAGGAGATCGCGATCATCGCCAGCGACCGCGTCGTCGTCATCGACGCCGCCGGCTCCGTCGACGAGGTCCACGACCGCGTCATCGCCGCCGTTCGCGAGCACACCGCGTGAGCGCCTGTCGCTTGTATCCCTCTGGGCTACAAATGACAAGGGGAACCGCATGAGCGCGGCGTTGGAGGCAGCGACCGAGCACCAGCCGCGGGTGCGGGTGGCGCTGACGGCGGCGCTGGCGTCGGGGCCTTCCCATGCGTATCTGTTCCGCGGGCCGCGCGGGTCCGGCAAGCGCGCGGCGGCGCGGGCGCTCGCGGCCGAACTGCTCGCCACCGGGGCCACCGACCCCGGCGACGCTCGCCGTCGCGCCATGCTCGATCCCTCGCCGCACCCGGACCTGGTCTGGCTGACGCCGCGCGGAGCCCAGCATCTCGTCGAGGAGGTGCGCGAGCGGGTGATCCGGGCCTCCGCCTACCGGCCCTTCGAGGGCGGCAAGCGGGTCTTCGTGATCGACGCCGCCGAGGCGCTCCGCGACGAGAGCCAGAACGCGCTGCTGAAGACGCTCGAGGAGCCGCCCGGGTTCGTCCACCTGATCCTGCTCAGCTCCGAGCCGGAGCTGCTGCTGGAGACGATCGCCTCGCGCTGCCAGCCGCTCGACTTCGCGCCGCTCTCGGCCGAGGTCCTCGAGGCGGAGCTGGCCGCCGCGGTCCCAGACGTCGCCGGCGGCC
>CBIHMQ010000161.1:0-5106 GCA_966211075.1 uncultured bacterium | reverse complement strand
GGGTGACGATCGCCGACGTCTATGTGGAGGCCGACGGGGCCCGGCTCGGGCGCATGGCCGAACGGCTCGGCAATGGCGAGCTTGCGATCTCCGTCGGCGAGACCTACGGGCTCGCGGAAGGCGCGGAGGCACTCGAAACGGCGATCGGCGGGACCGGTGGCAATGCGATCGCGCTGCTCGTGTGAGTAATTGCCCAAGGCCACAAGCCCACGGGGTGCCTCATCCTCTCCCGAACCCTGAAGCCAACCGGCCGTTTTAGTTGCGGCGGACCAGCGTTTGAGGTCGCAATCTGCGACCTCAAAGCCGCAGCCTCGTCTTGATCCTCATCAAGCATCACCTGCCGCCCGCGGACGACGAAGACCCCGCTTCTCGATCGCGGGTGACGGTATTTGAACCGCGTCAAGGCGCTGGCCTACAGCCCGGCTACTCGTCGCCCTCACGAAACCTGAACCCGATGGGGCACTTCGTGCTGGGCGGCGGCGCGATCAACTGCCGTAGCGCTTCGAAGATCTGGCGTTCCAGCTGATCGAGCCGCTACTGAAGCTCTTCGAATGAGCTTCCGCCTCGGTTTGGTCAGCTGGAACATGAAGTCCGCCGGGAAGCGCTTCGCGTTTCGCTTGACCTGGCGCCCCCGGATCACAACTCGTCGAAGCTTATTGTCTACATCGGGGAGACAGGATTTGAACCTGCGACCGCTCGGCCCCCAGCCGAGTGCGCTACCAGACTGCGCCACTCCCCGTTGGGGTCTTGCATTCTGACGGATCGGCGGGCGGGCGGCTACGCTCCCTCTGCGCGCGGCGGTAGCTCAACGGTAGAGCCTCAGCCTTCCAAGCTGATGACGCGGGTTCGATTCCCGTCCGCCGCTTTGCCGGGGGCTCAACGAAGCGGCCGGAAGCGCCGATACTGCCTGCCGATGCCTGCCCGAGACCGCCGCCTCGCCATCCTCGCCTGCCTGCTGCTGGGCCTTGCCGGGCTTCTCGCGGCCGGCTGCGGGTCGAGCTCCAGCGATTCGGATTCGAGCGGGCCCGCGCTGATGGAGCTGGAAAAGGTGACGCCGGCCAATGCCGGGTTCGTGGACTGGCCGCAGTTCGGGCGGGTGCCGGAGCGGACGCATTACCTGCCGGCGGAAACGGGGCTGTTGGAACCGCCGCTGAAGGAGGGCTGGCAGATCAACACGCACGCGCTGCTGGAGTTCCCGCCGGCGATCGATGACGGGGTCGCCTATGTGATCAACAAGTACGGGAACGGGAAAGCGGTGCGACTGGCGGACCGGAAGGTGCTCTGGGAACTGAAGATCCGGCCCAGTGACAAGGGCAAGCCGAACTTCGTCACGGCGCCGGTCTACTACGACGGAAAGGTCTACGGGGCGTTCCTGACCGGGCACCTGGCGGCTGGGGACGCGGGGACCGGGCGCAAGGTCTGGGTCCGCAAGTTCGACGCCCACCTCGAATCCTCGCCGCTCGCGGTCGACGGCACGCTTTATCTGGGAACGGACACCAGGAAGCTGCTTGCGCTCGACGCCGACAGCGGCAAGACCCGCTGGAGCTTCGACGCGCCCGGCGCCATCAAAGCCAGCCCCAGCTACCACGACGGCCGCGTCTTCACGGCCGACTACGAGAGCGGCGTCTACGCGCTCGACGCCGACAGCGGCAAGCCGGTCTGGCGGACCAACACCAGCAAGGTGGCGCCGTTCGGCCGCGGCGGCTTCTTCTCCTCCCCCGCCGTCGGCTTCGGACGCGTCTACGCCGCCCGCGACGACGGCACCGTCTACGCCTTCGACGAAGAGACCGGCAAGGTCGACTGGTCCTTCGACGCCGGCGGCCCGGTCTACGGCTCGCCCGCCGTCGCCCGGGTCCCCGGCACCCCGCCGAGCGTCTACATCGGCGCCGAAAACGGCAGCTTCTACGCGCTCGACGCCCGCACCGGCAAGCCGCGCTGGCACTACGACGTCGGCGGCCCCGTCCCCGGCACCGCGACCGTAATCGGCCGCACCGTCTACACCTCCAGCTTCAAGACCGACGAAACGGTCGGCCTCGACGCGAAGACCCACAAGCGCGTCTTCCGCATGAAGCAGGCGGGCTACACGCCGATGGTCTCCGACGGCAAACGGCTCTACCTGGTCGGCTACTTCGTCCTCGTCGGCCTGCTCTCGCGAAGCTAGCGAACGCGCCCGGCTAGGCTGCCCGGGCGATGGGCGAGTTCCACTACGAGGGTCACCGGATCGAGTACGACAGCTACGGCGAGGGCGAGCAGGTCGTCGTGCTCGTCCACGGGCTGCTGATGAACCGCCACATGTTCGAGCACCTCGGCCCGGCCCTGGCCGAGCGCGGCAAGCGGGCGATCTGCGTCGACTTACTCGGCCACGGCCGCTCCGACCGCCCCGAGGACCTGCGCCTCTACTCGATGCCGCTGTTCGCCCGCCAGGTGGCGGCGCTGATCGAGCACCTCGGAGTCGGCGCCGCGGTGGTCGGCGGCACCTCCCTGGGCGCCAACGTCTCCCTGGAGCTGGCGGTCCGCCAGCCGGACCTGCTCAAGGGCCTGTTCCTGGAGATGCCGGTGCTCGACAACGCCCTCACCGTCGTCGCCGCCACCTTCACGCCGGTGATGCTCGGCCTGCGCTTCGGCCGGCCGGCACTGGAGGTCGTCTCGCGGCTGACCTCGGCGGTCCCCCGCACCGGCTTCCTCCCCGACCTGCTGCTCGACTTCGTGCGCCAGCGCCCCGGCCCCTCGCTCGCCGTCCTGCAGGGGCTGCTGCTCGGCGAGACCGCGCCCCACCGCGAGCTGCGCCGCCAGATCGAGCTGCCGGCCCTGGTCGTCGGCCACCCGCGCGACCCCCTGCACCCGTTCAGCGACGCCGGGATGCTGATCGAAGAGCTGCCCAACGCCCGCCTCGTCGAGGCCGAGTCGGTGATCGAGTGGCGGCTCTCGCCCGAGCGCCTCGACGCCGAGCTGGCCGCCTTCGTGGGAGAGGCGTGGAGGGAGTAGGCCCGACCGGCCGGGTCCTCTCGCCGGACCAGCTGCGGAAGCTGGCCCAGTTCGGCGAGGAGCGCACCGCCGCGGTCGGCGAGAAGCTGTTCGAGATCGGCGACGCGACCTACCCGCTGATCGCCATCCTCGAGGGCGAGGCCGCGATCCTCGACGGCGGCGGCCGCGAGGTGGTCCGCCACGGCGCCGCCGGCTTCCTCGGCGAGATGAACCTGCTCTCCGGGCAGACCGTCTTCCTCACCGCCGTCGCCACCGAGCCGATGCGCTACATCGCCGTCGACCGCGACACCCTGCGGCAGCTGCTCTTCGACGACCCCGAGCTCTCCGACCTGCTGCTCTCCGCCTTCGTGCAGCGCCGCGAGCTGCTTCAGCAGCGCCAGGGGATCGGCATCGAGATTCTCGGCCCGCGCCACTCCGATGCGACCCGGGAGATGGTCGAGTTCGCGCGGCGGATGCGGCTGCCGAGCAGCTGGCGCGACCCGGCCGAGGACCTCGAGGCGGCGACCCTGATCGAGGGCGTCGCGGCCGCGGAGCTGCCGCTGGTGCGGCTGCCGGGCGGGACCGAGCTGCGCAACCCTGCCCACGGCGAGCTCTCGCGGGCGCTCGGGATCGGGCTCGAGCTGGGCGACCGCGAGGAGGTCGACCTGCTGGTCCTCGGCGGCGGCCCGGCCGGCCTCGGCGCCGCCGTCTACGGCGCCTCCGAGGGACTCGACACCCTGGTCGTCGAGGGCACCGTGCTGGGCGGCCAGGCCGGCGCCTCGCGGCGGATCGAGAACTACCTCGGCTTCCCGGCCGGGATCAGCGGCACCGAGCTGATCAGCCGCGCGATCACCCAGGCCCGCAAGTTCAGCGCCCGCACCGCGACCCCCTACCGGGCCGAGTCGCTGGAGCCCGGCGACGAGCGCCACCTGGTCCGGCTGGAAGGAGGCCACGAGGTCTCGGCCCGCGCCGTCCTGCTCGCCACCGGTGCCGAATACCGCCGCCTGCCTGTCGACGACCTCGAGGACTACGAGGGCTTCAGCGTCTTCTACGCCGCCGGCCCGCCCGAGGCGCAGATCTGCGCCGGCCAGCGGGTCGGGGTCGTCGGCGGCGGCAACTCCGCGGCGCAGGCTGCCGTCTGGCTGGCCCGCGGCGGCGCCCTGGTCACTCTCCTGCACCGCCGCGCCGACCTCGCCGAGACTATGTCCCACTACCTGATCGAGGAGCTGGAGCGCTACGGCGTCGCCGTCCGCGACCGCAGCGAAATCAACGCCCTGCACGGCGACGACGGCAGCCTCGAGGCGGTGACGCTGACCGACGGCACCGAGCTGCCGCTCTCCTTCCTGTTCCTGTTCCTCGGCGCCGCCCCCTGCACCGAGTGGCTCGGCGACACCGTCGCCCGCGACGCCAGGGGCTTCGTCCTCACCGGCGAGGAGGCGGGCGCGATCGGACTGCTGGAGACCAGCGTCCCCGGCATCTACGCGGCCGGCGACGTCCGCGCCGGCTCGATCAAGCGCTGCGCGACCGCGGTCGGCGAGGGCGCCGCGGTCGTCCGCTTCGTCCACGAGCGTCTCGGTCAGCCCGCATAGAAGGGGTCGCCGAAACCCGCGTCAGTCGCCGGCGAGCGTCCGATCGCGAGACAGGCGAGGCCGAGCCACCACTCAAGATCGACTGCGGAACTTTTCGGCCCCCAGAGGGGCGCAAAAGTTCCGCAGAAGTACTTGAGCCTCGCTAATCTCCCAGAGCGCTCAGGCGCGCGGGCGGAGCGCAAGTGGACGACCCCGCTCGCGAAGCGGCGCTGGTCGAGCAGCTCGAGGTCAAGCTGGACGGCAACCGGCAGGGCCGGTTTGCCGCCGCCGATGGCGATCGGGTGCAGGAAGAGGTTGACCTCGTCCGCCGGGCCGCCGGCGAGCGCCACACCGGCCAGCTCGGCGCCGCCGACGCTGAGGTCGCGCTGGGCATCGGTCTTCAGCGCCCGCACCGCCTCAGGATCGAGCTCGCGCTCGAGCCGCGTCCGGGACGTGTGTGCTTCCTACATCCGTTTGGCCGCCCTTGCGGGCCGCCGGGTCCGGGTCCTAGCCTGGGATCGAGCTCTGCACCCCAGAGGCTGGGAGGCCCCGATGCGACTCGTCGCCGCAAACG
>CBIHMQ010000160.1:0-5145 GCA_966211075.1 uncultured bacterium | reverse complement strand
CCTGACCCGCGACGGCAACCTCGGGCTCGCCCCCGACGGGCGGCTGCGCACCTCGACCGGGCAGCTGCTGGAGCCGCCGGTGCGGCTGCCGGCCGGGACCGACCTGGCCGCGGTGAAGATCGAGCCCGACGGCGAGGTGCGGGTCGGCCGGCGCCGCCTCGGCCGGATCGAGATCGTCGAAGTCACCAACCCCGACGGGCTGCGGCCCGATGGCAACAACCTGCTGCGGCCGACCGCCGCCAGCGGCCCGGTCGCCGCAACCCGCGGCGCCCGCCTCGAACAGGGCGCCCTTGAGGCCTCCAACGTCGACATGGCCGACGCCACGGTGGCGATGATGGACGCCCAGCGCGGCTTCGAGCTGGCCAGCAAAGCGATCCAGATGCAGGACGAAGTGCTGGCCGTCGCCAACGGGGTGAAGCGGTGAGCGTCGAGGGGCTGCCGGCCCTGGCGCCGGGGGCGGTCCCGGCCGAGGTGCGGCGCGCCGGCCCCGATGCGGTCGAGGGCTTCCGGGCCGCGCTCGGCTTCGAACGGACCCTGCTCTCCCAGATGCTCACGGACGCCCTGCCCGAGCCCGAAGAGGGTGGCGACCCGCGCCAGGCCAACCTGCCGGCGACGATCGCCGACGCGCTCGTCGCCCAGGGCGGGGTCGGTATGGCCGACCAGCTCTACGTCGATTTCGCGCCGTCCGCGCCCTCGCCGCCGCGATGAGCGCCGTCGCCGAGGCCCGCGACGCGGCTCTCCTCGCCGCCGTCGGCCGCCACCTCGACGTCCAGCTCGAGTCCGGCCGGCGCCTGCTCGACCTCGTCCTGCGCCAGGGGGCGGCGATCCGCGAGCGCGACGTCGAGGCGGTGCTGGCGCGGTTGGCCGACATCAAGGCCGAGATGGCGGCGCGGGAGTTGCTCGAGCAGGAGCGCTCGGCCCTGATCGGCCAGGCCGGCTCGCGGCTCGGGGTCGACCCGGCCGGGGTCACCCTCGCCGCCCTGACCACGCTGGCGCCGCCGGCGCAGGCGGGCGAGCTGGAGGCGCGCAGCGCCGAGCTGCGCGGCCTGCTGGCCGAGATCGCCCGCGAGCACGGCATCAACCGCGCCCTGATGCGCCAGGAACTGGCCTTCCTCGACCACCTGATCCGGGTCACCGGCGAGCCCGCCGAGGCGGGCGGCAACCGGCTGATGGACGTGGAGGCCTAGGGCGATGGCGGTCTCGACCTTCGCCGGCCTGCAGACGACCCTCCGCGGGCTGCTCGCCCAGCAGCGGGCCCTCGACGTCACCTCCCACAACGTCGCCAACGCCGGCACCGCCGGCTACTCCCGGCAGGAGGCGGTGCTGGGTGCTTCGCCGGCGCTGCGGATTCCCGCCGGCGCGGTCCAGAGCGGCGCCGGGGCGCAGCTCGGCACCGGTGTCGACGTGCTCGCCTACCGGCGCCACCGCGACCAGTTCCTCGACCTCCAGTTCCGCGGTCAGGCGATGCGGCTGGGGGGCCTGGCGGCCCAGGTCCGCGGCCTCGAAACCGTCGAAGTAGCCTTCGCCGAGCCGGGCGAGAACGGGATCGCCAACCAGCTGCAGGAATTCTGGTCGGGCTGGGAAAACCTCGCCGACGCGCCCGAGAACCCGGCCGCCCGCCAGGCCCTGGTCGAGAACGCCCGCGGCCTGACGACGACGATCGCGGCGCTCGACTCGCAGCTGGCGACGGCCGCCGCGGAGGCCGCGGCCGAGTACGCGGCGATCACCGGGGCCGGCGGCGAAGTCGGCCAGGTCGCCGGCGAAATCGCCAAGCTCAGCGAAGCGATCCGCAGCTCGCTCACCTCCGGGGCGGCGCCGAACGACCTCTACGACCGCCGCGACCTGCTGATCGACCAGCTCTCCTCGCTGGCCCAGGTGACCGTCACCGACCTCGGCGACGGCACCGTCGACCTCGGCTTCGGCGACGCCGCCCTGCCGCTCCTGGAAGGGACCACGGTCAACTGGCCGCAGGCGCTGACCGAACCGCAGGGCAAGCTGGGGACGCTGCTGGCGATCTCCTCGCCGACCGGGATCGTCGCCTCCTACCGGGCCGAACTCGACGCCTTCGCCCAGGGTCTCGCCGACTCGGTCAACGCCCTGCACTCCAGCGGCGGCGGCCCGGCCTTCTTCGCCTACACGCCCGGCGCCGCCGCCTCGACCCTGGCCGTCGCCGTCACCGCCGCCGAAGTGCAGACCTCGGCCGCCGCCCCGGTCGGCGGCAACGACATCGCGATGGCGATCGGGGCGCTGCGCGGGGGCGCCGCCGAGCAGGCCTACTCGAGCCTGGTCAGCCGCGTCGGCACCGACATGAGCGAAGCCCGGCGCGGCGGGGAAAACGCCGAATCGCTGGTCCTGGCGGTGCGGGAACGGCGCGAATCGGTCTCCGGGGTCTCGCTCGACGAAGAGATGACCAACCTGGTCCGCTTCCAGCGCGGCTACCAGGCCTCGGCGCGGGCGATGACGACGCTCGACGAGTCGCTCGACGTGCTGATCAACCGCACCGGCCGGGTGGGGCTCTAGCGATGCCGGCCCGGATCACCGAGGCGATGATCTCCCGCACGGTCCTGCGCGACCTCAACATCGCCGACCGGCGGCTCAGCGAGACCCAGCGCAAGCTCTCCTCCGGCAAGGAGCTGACCCGGCCCTCCGACGACCCCTTCGCGGTCGGACGGGCGCTGCGGCTGCGCAGCGAGCTGGAGGGGATCCGCCAGTTCAAGCGCAACGTCGAGGACGGCAGCGGCTGGACGGCGGCGACCGAAGCGGCTTTGAGCCGGATCACCGACATCGTCCAGCGCGCCCGCGAACTGCTGATCGACGGCGGCAACGACTCCAACGGGCCGGTCGCCCGGGAAGCGATCGCGACCGAGATCGACGCCCTCACCGAGTCCCTCAAGCAGGAGGCCAACGCCACCTACGGGGGCCGCTACGTCTTCTCCGGGACCGCCACCGAAACGCCGCCCTACGCGATCGGCGGCGCCGATCCCTTCGCCGGCAACGGCGCCCTGGTCGCCCGGGCGATCGGCTCCGGCGTCTCGGCCCCGATCAACGTCGACGTCCACTCGCTGCTCGGCGACGGGCAGGGGGCGGCCGACGACCGCCTGCTCGACACGATGCGCGACATCGCCGAACACCTGCGCGGCGGCACTCCGGCCGACGCCGAAGCGCTCCGCAACACCGATCTCTCCCGGCTCGACGTCAACCTCGACGAGCTGACCCGGGTCCGCGCCGTGGTCGGCTCCACCACCAACCGGCTGGAGACCGCCGGGCGGCGGCTCGACGAGCTCGAGGAATCGAGCCTCGACCTGCTTTCCAAGACCGAGGACGTCGATATGGCCGAAGCGCTCGTCAAGTTTGCGACCCAGAAATCGGCCTACGAATCGGCCCTGCACTCCGGGGCGAACATCGTGCAGGCGTCGCTCCTCGACTTCCTGCGGTAGAAACACGAAGGAGGAACCGTGCAGCAGACCGTCAACAGCAGCCGTTTCGGCGAGTTCGAGGTTCCCGCGGAGGCGGTGATCGAGTTCCCGGCCGGCCTGATCGGGATCGGCGGCCGCCGCTTCGCCCTGCTCACCCGCGAGGAGAGCGGCGCCTTCAAGTGGCTGCAGGAGGTCGAGGACGCCGAGCTGGCCGTCCCGGTCACCGACCCCTTCGCCTTCTTCCCCGACTACGAAGTGCGGATCTCCGACGCCGAGGCGGCCCGGATCGGCATCGCCGACGCGGCCGACGCCGACGTGCTGGCGATCGTCCGCGCCGCCGAGCGGCTCGAGGACTTCTGCGCCAACCTGCTCGCGCCGATCCTGGTCTCCGGCGGGATCGGCCACCAGGTCATCAACGAGGCCCCGGAGGCGCCGGTGCGGGCGCCGCTGTTGGCGGAGATGGCCAAGGGATGACCCGATGCTGACGATCACCCGCCGTCCCGGCGAGAAGATCATGATCGGCGACGACGTCACGATCGAGATCGTCGAGGTGAGCGGCACCACGGTGCGGGTCGGGATCACCGCCCCGCGCGAGCGGCTGATCTACCGGGAGGAGCTCTGGGAGCGCGTCAAGCGCGAGAACCAGGAAGCCGCCCAAGCTGGCTTTGGCGTGGAGGGTCCACCAGCCGCAGGGTGATCGCCATCGCGACCGCCTGCGCGCAGGTGCGGGCGTCGAGTTTGCGCTTGATGTTGCGGACGTGGGTCCGCACGGTGTGGGGGCTGATGCAGAGGGCGAGGGCGATCTCCTCGGTGCCGGCGCCGCCGGCGAGCTCGCGGACGACGCCCCGCTCGCGCTCGGAGAGCAGGGCGGGGACGGCCACGACCGGGCCGGTCGGCTCATGGGTGCACTCGAAGAAGGTGCCGCCGGCGGCGACGGCCCGCAGCGCCCGGACGACGCGCTCGGGCGGGCACTCGTGGCAGACGCAGCCGCTGGCGCCGCTGGCGGTGACGGCCAGCAGCATGTCGCCGTCGGGCGGGCCCTCGAGCATCATCAGTACCGGCGTCTCGCCTTCGTAACCGAGCCGCTGGGCGGTCGCGGCGCTGGGGCCGCCGGAGGCGAGCAGGACCACGTCGGCGCCGCCGGCGAGCGGCGTCTCGGCGCTGGGGGGCGGGGAGGCGCTGACGTCGAAGCCGTGCTCGCCGAGCAGCGCCACCAGGCCGGCGCGGGCGAGGGCGCGGTCGTGGAAGACGGTGACGCGCGGGGCGACGCTGACCAGCTCCGGCCGGAAGCCGGCGTCGCTCGTCCAGCCCGGCGTCGCGAGCGCCTCGATCGGAGGTCCCTGGGTCATCCGAGCCGCACGTATCCGCTCGCGCCGCCGCCATCGGGCCCGTAGGTCCGCTGCGAGACCCGGTCGGTGGAGTTGCCCTCGATGGTGCGGATGCCGCCGTCGGGAAGGACCGCGTCGACGATGCCGATGTGCTCGCCGCCCCAGACGATCAGGTCGCCGGGCTGAGGCGGGGCGGTGCCGGCCGGGATCGCCCGGCCGCTGCGCTCGGCCCAGTCCCAGACCGCGCTCACCGAGCCGAAGCCCTCGCCGTTGTCGCCGAGCGGAGTGCCGGCCTGCTGGGCGCACCAAGAGGTGAAGTAGGCGCACCAGGGGCCGACCCCGGCGCCCGGCACCGCGGCGCGGTATTCGGCGATCCGGGGGGAGTCGTTGGAGCCGGGCGC
>CBIHMQ010000159.1:0-5162 GCA_966211075.1 uncultured bacterium | reverse complement strand
GCTCGGGACCGAGGACCTGCGCCAGCTCGCGGAGGGGCTCGAGGAGCTCGCCGGGGAGGGTCCGGCGGTGATCGTGCTGGAGGGGAGCGGCGCCGACTTCTGCCTCGGCCGCGACCCGGGCGGCGACTCGGACCCGGCGGCGGCGCGGGAGAGCCTGGCGATGGTCCTCGACCTCGGTGACCGCATCCGCACCCTCCCGGTCCTCGTCCTCGCCGCGGTCCAGGGACGCGCCCGGGGGCTCGGTGCCGGCCTCGTGCTGCACGCCGACCTGGCGCTCGCCGAGGCCGGCGCGACCCTCGCCTTCGACGAGGTCGAGCGCGGCTTCCCGCCAACCCTGGTGATGACCTACGTCGAGCGTTACCTGCCCCGCAAGCTGGCCCGCGAGATGGTCGCGACGGGGAGGTCCCTGAGCGCCGCGGACGCGCTCGGGCTCGGCCTCCTCAACGGCGTCGCCGCCAGCGGCGAGCTGCCGGCCGCGGCTGCGGCTTTGAGCGCCGAGCTGGCCTCTCGCGACCCCCGGGCGCTCGGCGCCTGCAAGCCGTTCCTGGCCGAGATGGAGTGGCTGCCGCCCAACCAGCGGGCGGCGCGCGGCATCGAGGCCGGGGTCGAGTTCTTCAGCCGCGCCCATGGGGCGGCATCGAGCAGTGCCAACAACGACGAAAACGGTGGGAAGGAGACCCGATGAGCCTGGAGATCCGCAAGGTGGCGACCTTCGTGGAGGAGGTCCGCACGGAAGGCGGCCGCGCCGACGGCGAGCCGCTGCGCAAGGCGGCCTGCGCCGTCGTCTTCGAGAACCCCTACAGCGGCCGCGAGTTCACCGAGGACCTCTCGGAGCTGGTCGAGGCCTCGGCCGAGCTCGGCGAGCTGATCGGCGAGCGCTGCGCCACGGCGCTCGGGGTCCCGGTCGAGAGCCACGGCAAGGCCGTCCTGGTCGGCATCGCCGGCGAGCAGGAGCACGGCAACGCCGCCAAGACGACCGTCTTCGGCAACGCCTTCCGGGACCAGTTCGGCGGCGGCAAGGCCTGGCTTCCCTCGACCACCAAGCGCTGCGCCGCCGGTGCCTCGGTCGACGTACCTCTCTGCTTCAAGGACGAGATCTGGGTGCGCTCCCACTACGACACGGTCACGCTCGCGCTCGCCGACGCTCCCGCCCCCGGCGAGATCGTCCTGATCGGCGCCGTCGCTTCCCGCGGCCGGCTCAACGCCCGGGTCGGCGGCGTCACCAAGGAGGAGGCGCTCGCCGCCCAGGCGGGCGAGGAGGGATGACCGTCTCGCGGGCGCTCGTCGTCGGCGGCGGCATCGGCGGGCTCGCCGCCGCGACCGCGCTCGCCCAGCGCGGCGTCGAGGTCGACGTCGCCGAGCGCCGCGAGGCCTTCGCGATCCCCGGGGTCGGCCTCGGCCAGCCGGCCAACGCCCTGCGCGCCCTGCGGTCCCTGGGCGTCCTCGACGAGATCGCCGCGGCCGGTTTCCCGTTCTCGCGCCTGCGGGTCTACGGCCCGGACGGGGAGCTGGTGGTCGACCACCGCTTCCGGCTAGGCGGCGACGTCCCGCCCTTCATCGCGCTGCCGCGGACCGACCTGCACCGGATCCTCTTCGACGCCGCGACGGCGGCGGGCGTGAAGGTGCGGATGGCGACGGAGCCCCGGCAACTGCGCCAGAACGGCGGCGTCGCCGTCGGCTTCGAGGGCGGCGGCGAGGAGTCCTTCGACCTGCTCGCCGGTTTCGACGGCTACCGCTCCTGGACCCGGCAGACGATCCTCGGGCCCGGGCAGGACCCGCGTTTCTCCGGCTACGCGGCCTGGCGGCTGATCGTGCCTCGTCCGAGCGAGGTCACCTGCATGCGGTTCCACCAGGGGATCGGCCACAAGACCGGGGTGATGCCGCTGAACGAGAACAGCATGTACCTCTTCCACATCCGCCCGGAGGACCCCGGCCTGCGGGTCTCCCCCGCGCAGGCCGTCGACGGCCTGCGAGAGCGGCTCGCCGATTACGGCGGTTTCGTGGCCGAGCTGCGCGAGGCATTGCGGGACGACGACACCGTTGTCTACAGCCCGCTCGAACCGCTCTTCGTGCCGGCGCCGTGGCACCGCGGCCGGGTCGCGATCGGCGGCGACGCCGCCCACACCTACCCGCCGCACATGACCCAGGGCGCGGCGATGGCCCTCGAGGACGCGGTCGTCCTCGCCCAGCAGGCCACCGCGGAGGGGACGGGGACGGTCGAGGAACGACTGGGCGGCTACGCGGAGCGGCGGCTCGCCCGCTGCCGTTACGTCGAGGAGTTCGCCGGACGTATGCTCCGCGACGAGCAGAAGATCTCCTCGCTGCGCGACTTCGAACACGCAAAGGCGAGCGCCTACGACGATCTCGACGGACGCCTGACCGGCTCGGACCGGGTCATGGACGAAGACGTGCTCGACCTTGGTGCGGGGGTGGCGGCTTGAGCCAGGCCGCTTCCAGCGCGCCGGTGCGGGCGCGGGTCCCGACCCTGCGCAAGACGGCCGAGCTCTGCGGCCTGTTCACCACCTCCCGCCCCCGCTGGCGGCTACAGGAGATCTGCGCCGAGCTCGGCTGGGACCCGGCGACCGCGCACCGCTTCCTGAAGGCGCTGGTCGAGGTGCGGATGCTCGCCGTCGACGCCGACGGCGGCTACACGGTCGGTCTGCTGCCGGTCGAGATGGCCTCGGTCTACCTGGCCAGCGAGCCCCGGCGGCGTGCCTTCGTGCGGCGCTGCGAGGAGATCGCCGCCCGGACCGGGCTGACCTGCCAGCTGGGAATACTCGACGGGGCCTCCGTGGTCATCGTGACCAGCCACGAGGGGGCGAGCGCCCTGCGCGCGGCGGCGATGCTGGGCGAGCGCCTGCCGGTCCACGCAACCGCCGGCGGCAAGGCGATCCTCAGCCAGCTGGCCGACGACGAGATCGAGGCGCTGCTCCCGGAGCGCCTCGAGCGGCTCACCCCCGAGACCCTCTCCAGCCGCGCCGCGCTGATCGAGCAGGTACGCGAGGTGAGGGCCAACGGCCTCGCCCAGGCCAACGGCGAGCTCGCCCCCGCCTTCCACGCGATCGGCGTGCCGCTGCCGCCCGACTGTTTCGACGGTCGGCCGGCGGCGCTGATCTGCTCGGGCCCGGCCGGGGAACCGGGCCAGTGGCGACTGGCCGAGCAGCTGCTGCGCGAGACCGTCCCGGGCTAGGAGGGATTGGCGAGGGCCGGGATCACCTCGCGGCCGAGCAGCTCGACCGCGTCGAGGTCCCGATGCAGCAGGTGCTGGGCCATCACCCGAGTCAGGCCAGCCTCGGCCAGGGCCGCGAGCTGGTCGAGCGCTTCCGGGACCGTTCCCCTGATCACGCTCTCGCGCATCGCCGCCAGGAAGGCCTCACCGTCGGCGCCCTCGCCTTTCCAGCGGGCCAGGCGGGTGGCGCTGTCGAGCAGTTCCTCGCGGTCGGCGCCGACCAGCCACCCGGTCATCATCGAAAGCGGCAGCGTCGCCGGGTCGCGGTCGATCGCTTCGCAGGCCTCGTCGAGGCGGCCGCGCAGCTCGCTCACCTCCTCGGGCAGCAGGAAGACGGTGTTGTACTCGTCGGCGAAGCGGGCGGCGAGGCGGACGCTGCGGGGACCGCCTTTGGCGCCGAGGATCAGCGGTGGCCGCGGTTGCTGGACCGGCTTCGGCCGCGCGTCGAGGTCCTCGGCGTTGTAGTAGCGGCCTTCCAGCGAGAAGGGACCCTCTTCCCACTGCATCCCGATCAGCTGCAGCTGCTCCTCGAGCACCTCCATGCGATCACCGATCGGCGGCAGCTCGAACCCGTAGGCCTCGTGCTCGCGCTCCCACCAGCCGGCGCCGATCCCGAGCTCGACCCGGCCGCCGGAGATCTGGTCGACGGTGACGACCGACTTGGCGAGCACCGAGGGGTGGCGGAAGGTGGCCGGCGAGACCATCGTCCCCAGCCGCAGCCGCTCGGTGATCGCCGCCAGCCCGGCCAGGGTCGCCCAGGCATCGAGCGAGCCGCGCTCGCGGCGGTCGTCGACCGAGAGGTAGTGGTCGGAGCGGAACAGCGTCCCCACCCCATGCTCCTCGGAGGCCGCCGCGATCGCCTTCCAGTCGGCCCAGGTCACGTCCTCCTGCCCCTCGATCATCAAGCAGACGTCCATGCCGCTCATCCTTCCCGGCCCGGGCGTTCTTTACGCCTCGGGGCCGCCGGGCGGTCCGCCCGCGACCAGCTCGACGAAGGCGCGCAGGCCCGGCGTCGTCCGCGCCACCAGCTCCGCCTCGGCCGCGGTGGCCCGCTCCGGCAGCGCCGCGCAGCCCGTCTCGCCGAGCGCCGCCAGCGCCTCGTCGATCATCTCCGGGACCGCCAGCCAGGCCTCCAGCAGCGCGAAGTCCGCCTCCGGGTGAAACAGCACCCCCCAGGCGTCGCCGTGGCGGAAGGCCTGGTGCTCGGTCCGCGCCGAGGAGGCGAGCGAGGTCGCGCCGTCCGGCAGCTCGAAGACGTCGCCGTGCCAGTGCAGGACCTCCGTGCTGGGGGCGAGCCGGCCGAGCACCGGGTCGGCGGGGTCGTGGACCTCGACCGGAGCGAAGCCGAGCTCGACCCCCTCCCCCGGCCGCACCTCGGCCCCGAGCGCCCTCGCCAGCAGCTGGGCGCCGAGACAGATCCCCAGCACCGGCAGTCCCCGCCGCGCCGCCTCGGCCAGCCACTCGCGCTCGGCGGCCAGGCCCGGGAAGCGATCGGTTTCGTCGACGTTCATCGGCCCGCCCATCGCCACCGCCCCGGCGACCTCGTCGTGGTCGGGCAGCTCCTGCCCAGCGAGCGGTTTCGCGGTGTGGACGGCGAGCGCCGACCCGCAGAGGTCGAGGATCCGGTGCGGCGTCTCCCACGGCACGTGCTGGATCGCCAGCAAGGTTGGACGGTCGTCCAGGCTCGCCATCGGAGTGAGGCTATCCGTAGCGCGGGCCGCGCTACGGTTGCGACATGGCCAAGAGTCGCGGCATCGCCCGCTTCAAGCCCGAGGCCCGCCCCGTGACCATGACCGGCGCCCAACTGATTGGCCCGACCGCCCGCGGCCCGCTCGCGATCGGCGCCCTCGCCGTCGGCGCCGCCGCGATCGGCGGCTTCGCGATTGGCCGCCTCAGCGTCTGACGGCTGACGGTCCGCCGCGCCTCCTTCGGG
>CBIHMQ010000158.1:0-5182 GCA_966211075.1 uncultured bacterium | reverse complement strand
GGCAAGGTGAACGGCGTCGTCACCGGCGTCCGCGAGTGCCGCGGCGAGCTGGTGGTCCTTGCCGACGACGACGTCCGCTACGACCCGGCGGCGCTGCGCCGCGCCGCCGACCTGCTCGCGGAGGCCGACCTGGTCCGGCCGCAGAACTATTTCGACGAGCTCCCCTGGCACGCCCGCTGGGACACCGCCCGGACGCTCCTCAACCGCGTCTTCACGGGCGATTCGGAGTTCCCGGTCGGCGACTTTCCCGGCACCCTCGCGGTCCGCCGCTCGAGCTTCCTCGCCGCCGGCGCCTACGACGGCGACGTCCTCTTCGAGAACCTCGAGCTGATGCGGACCGTGCGCGCGGCCGGGGGGTCCGTCGCGACCCCGCTCGACCTCTACGTCGCCCGGCGACCGCCGACCACGTCCCACTTCTTCTCGCAGCGGGTCCGCCAGGCCTACGATGACTTCGCGATCCCGGCACGGATGGCGTTCTTCCTCGCGCTCCTGCCACTGCTGGCCTGGGAGGCGGCGCCGATCGCCCGCCCTCCCGGTCGACGGCGCCGCGGGCTCGTTCGCCTCGCCGTGGCCGCCGCGGCCCTGGCCGCTGCCGCCGAGTTGGGCCGCCGCCGTGCTGGCGGCGCCGAGCGCTTCCCGGCCGGCTCCTCGCTGCTCGCCCCGGCTTGGGCGGTCGAACGGTCGCTCTGCGCCTGGCTGGCCGTCGGCGCCCGCTGGCGCGGCGGCGTGCGCTACGGCGAGGTGCGGCTCTCGCGCTCGGCCACGCCGCTCTCGGCCCTGAAGCCGATCGCCTTGTGAGTGCCGTCGCAGAAGGGCCGCGTCGCCGAGCGCCCGCACCGGCATAGGGCCACCACCTTCCGCCTCACCTCGATCTCCCCGCCATCCTGGTCGACCAGCATCAGCGGCCCGCGCACCAGATAGGGACCGTTGCGGTAGGGGGTGATCCGGGTCGGCTCCATCCGTCTCGCTAGGCGGCGGTTCCGCGCCCGGCGATCGGCAAGCGTTCGCGGGGCGGGAGGCGTCGCTGGGTCCAGAGGGCCTGCTCGATCAGCCGCTCTCGGCGTTGGCGCAGGGCCCGGGCCGGATCGCTGGGGTTGAGGCTGCCGCGGCTGAAGGTGGAGGCGCTTCGCATCTCACCGCACGGTACCCGCTCACGGGAGGGTGGAAACGCCGCCGTTCTGTTTCGCCGGGGCCTCGGCCTCGTTCACGGGCGCCGCGGCCGGCTTCGCTTCACCGGGGAGCGTGAAGGCCTTGAAGGCCAGCGGCTCCGAGACCTTGTCGCGGACCTGACACCGGGGGCAGTTCTCCAGGGTCACCGCGTGCGTGGCGCTGTAGCTGCTCCCGCACCTCTCGCATCGAAACACTTTCTCTCTCCCTTTCCCGAATTCGTTATCGACAGGCCGTACAGGCCAGCGCTACCCGGCTTGACATTGTGGCTAAACATCTTGTTAGGTGGAGTGGGTATGTCGTAAAAAATGTCCTGCGTCTGGCTCGAATTTCTCACCCGGTAATGCAAGGCTTCTCGCACGAAGCTCTGATCTACGAGGACCGCGACGAGTTCCTGGCCGGCACGGTTCCCTTTCTTCGCGCGGGCATCGCGGCCGAAGCGGTGGTCCTGGTCGCGGTGGGCCCGGAGAAGACGGCACTGCTTCGGGACGAGCTCGGAGCCGACGTGGAAGCCGTCCAGTTCTTCGACATGCGGACGCTCGGCCGCAACCCGGCCCGGCTGATCCCGTTCTGGCGCCAGTTCATCGACGCCCAGGGCGAGCGGCCGGGCCGCGGCGTCGGCGAACCGGTCTGGCCCGGCCGCACCCCCGCGGAGATCGACGAGTGCGAGCGTCACGAGGCGCTGCTCAACCTCGCCTTCGGCGGCGACCGCGAGTGGTCGATGCGCTGCCCCTACGACGGCGCCGCGCTGACCGACGCCGTGCTGGACGGGGTCGCTCGCTCCCACCCTCACCTCCACCGCTACGGCGAGTCCCGAGCCAGCGGCAGCTTCCTCGCCGAGTCCGACTGCTTCGCGGGGGCGCTCCCGGCACGCCCGCCCGTGGTCGCCAGCTTCCAGTTCGGCCGGGCCGACCTGCACAAGGTGCGGAGCTGGGTCGGGCACGCCGCCTGCGACGCCGGGATGCCGACCGGGGAAGCCGCCGACCTGGTCGCCGGTGCCAGCGAGGTGGCTGCCAACAGCATCGCCTACGGCGGGGGCGGCGGCAGCCTCCACATCTGGCGGGACCCGGCCGGGATCGTGGTCGAGATCGCCGACGCGGGGAGGATCGAGCAGCCGCTGGCCGGCCGGGTCCGGCCGGCGCCGTCGCAGCAGCGCGGCCGCGGCCTCTGGCTCGCCAACCAGCTCTGCGACCTGGTCCAGATCCGCTCCGACGCGGGCGGGACGACGGTGCGGTTGCGCGGCAACCTGGCCTGAGCCGAGCGCTCGTTCAGCTCGCGGGCGCGTCGCCGTAGATCGCCCGCACCCAGATCTCGACGAGGACGTCGAGGACCTCGTCCTCGGGCAGCGACGGCTGCTCGGCGGCGAAGCTGGCGTACTGAGCGCGCTCGTTCATCTGCACCAGGGCGATCGCCAGGTCGCGGGCCGGTTTGCCGGCGGGGGCGGCGCCGCGGGCTCGCTCGGCCTCGACGATCGCGGTGACGTCGTCGACCCAGCCTTCCATCACCTGCGACCAGAGCTGGCGCGCCTCGGGATTGGTGGCGCGCAGCTCGGCCCCGGCCAGGGTCAGCGAGCGGTGGGCGCGGAAGGCCTCGTAGAAGGCTTCGATCCCCTCGCGCCAGCCGGCCCGGGGGTCCTCGGCGAGCTTCGCCACCGCCGCCTCGCGGCCGCCCTTCGCCTCCTCGACGAGGCGGTCGATCAGGGTCAGCACCACCGCGTCCTTGGAGGGGAAGTAGAAGTAGAAGGTGGGGCGGGAGATGCCGGCGCCGCGAGCGAGGTCGTCGACCGAGATCTCGTTCAGCGGCCGTTCTTCGATCAGCCGTTCGGCGGTGGCGAGGATCTCCCGCTCGCGGTCGTCGCCGCTGGCGCGCGGCGCGCGGCGGCCGCGGCTCGTCTCGGGGGCGGTGGCGGTGGCGGAGCGGCTTGGCATCGCTCCACCGTACACGCCGTCGAGCGCCTCGACAAGAAGTTGACAGACTCAACACTGTGTTGATAGGTTGGCGGCGATGGCCGAGCGAGTCCTGATCACCGGCGCCGCCAGCGGCATCGGCGCCGCCACCGCCGCGGAGCTGCGCGGGCGCGGGGCCGAGGTCGTCGGCCTCGATCTCAACGCCGGTGGTGACGTCGCCGCCTGCGACGTCACCGACCAGGCCTCGGTCGCCGCCTGCGACGTCACCGACCAGGCCTCGGTCGACGCCGCGGTCGCCGCCGCGGTGGAGAAGCTCGGCGGCCTCGACGCGCTCGTCAACTGCGCCGGGATCGGCATCCCCCAGAGCGCCGCCCAGCGTCCCGACGCCGACGCGGCCCGGGTCCTCGACGTCAACCTGCTCGGCACCTGGCGGGTCACCGCCGCGGCGCTGCCGGCCCTGCGCGAGTCGCGCGGCCGCGTCGTCAACATCTCCTCCGGGCTCGCCTACCTGGCGGTCCCCTTCGCCTCCGCCTACGGCGCCAGCAAGCGCGGCGTCGTCGGCTACTCCGACCAGCTGCGCTCCGAGGTCGGCGACGAGGTGACGGTGACGACGGTCTACCCCGGCTACGTCCGCACCCCGATCCACGACGCCGGCAAGGCGCTCGGCGTGCAGCTCGAGGGCATGGTGCCGCCGGAGCCGGTCGGGGCCGTGGTGGCGACGATCGTCCGCGCCCTCTACGGCAAGCCGGCTCGCGACCTGGCGACCACCCGGCGCGGCACGGTCAGCTACGCGGCGCTGCGGCTGCTGCCCAAGTCCGTGGTCGAGAAGGCGATCCGGCGCCAGGTCGAGAAGGCCGCCCGCCGCGGCCGCTTCGGCGAGAGCCCGATGACCGCCGACCTGCTGGGGCGGGTGGGCCGGTGAGCGCCGCGACCGAGAAGGGGCTCGAGCACGTCGACGTGCTGATCGTCGGCGCCGGGCTCTCCGGCGTCGGTGCCGCCTGCGTCCTGCGGAAGCAGATGCCCGGCAAGAGCTTCGCGATCCTCGAGGCGCGCGACGCGATCGGCGGCACCTGGGACCTCTTCCGCTACCCCGGCATCCGCTCCGATTCCGACATGTTCACGCTCGGCTACTCCTTCCGGCCCTGGGAGGACAGCAAGGCGATCGCCGATGGCCCCTCGATCCTCCGCTACGTCCGCGAGACCGCCCGCGAGTACGGGGTCGAGGAGCGAGTCCGCTTCGGCCACAGGGTGGTGAGCGCCGACTGGTCGAGCGAGCAGGCGCGCTGGACCGTGACCGCCGAGCGCACCGACACCGGCGAGCAGGTCCAGCTCACCGCCGGCTTCCTCTACGGCTGCACCGGCTACTACCGCTACGACCAGGGCTACACCCCGGAGTTCCCCGGCATCGATGGCTTCGGCGGCCAGGTGATCCACCCCCAGCATTGGCCCGAGGGGCTCGACTACGCCGGCAAGCGGGTGGTCGTGATCGGCAGCGGCGCCACCGCCGTCACCCTCGTCCCCTCGATGGCCGAGAAGGCCGCCAAGGTGACGATGCTGCAGCGCTCGCCGACCTACATCGCCACCCTGCCGGCCACCGACCGGCTCGCCACCGGGCTGCGGCGCTTCCTCCCCGAGCGAGCCGTCTACGCGATCGTGCGCTGGAAGAACGTCGGCCGGATGATGCTCAGCTACCAGCTCTCCCGCCGCGCCCCGAAGCTGATGCGGCGGGTGCTGCGCAAGGGCGTGGAGATGCAGACGCCCGACGGCTACGACGTCGGCACCCACTTCGAACCGCGCTACGACCCCTGGGACGAGCGCCTCTGTCTGGTCCCCGACGGCGACCTCTTCCGGTCCCTGCGCCAGGGCAAGGCGGAGATCGTCACCGACCGGATCGAGACCTTCACCGAGACCGGCATCCGCCTCCACTCCGGCCGCGAGCTCGAGGCCGACATCGTCGTCACCGCCACGGGGCTCAACCTGCTGCTGATCGGCGGGATCGAGCCGAGCATCAACGGCGAGGCCGTCGACATGTCCCAGGCGGTCGGCTACAAGGGGATGATGTTCGGCGGGATCCCGAACATGGCGATCGCGCTCGGCTACACCAACGC
>CBIHMQ010000157.1:0-5280 GCA_966211075.1 uncultured bacterium | reverse complement strand
TTCTGCTCGACCCAGTGCCCCGCGAGCGCGCCGATGCCGACGGAGTAGGCCGCCCAGCTGAGGGCCGCGAGTCCCGAGAGGAGCACGAAGCGGCGCCGCGAGAAGCTGCCCGCACCGGCGGGGACGATCATGAACTCCTGGAAGTCGACCGAGTTGTCGGCATGGGCGCCGCCGTTGAGCACGTTCATCATCGGCACCGGCAGCAGCGTCGGCTCGCCGCCGCCGTAGAGCTCGGCCAGGTAGCGGTAGAGCGGCTGCTGGGAGTCGGCGGCGGCGGCCTTGGCGGCGGCCAGGGAGACGCCCAGCAGGGCGTTGGCGCCGAGCCGGCCCTTGTTGGGGGTGCCGTCGAGCTCGATCATCGTCCCGTCGAGGGCCCCCTGCTCGGCGGCGCGGGCCCCGGTCAGGGCCGCGGCGATCTCGCCGTTGACGTTGGCGACCGCCTTGGAGACGCCCTTGCCGGCCCAGGTGTCGCCGCCGTCGCGCAGCTCGACCGCCTCGAACTCGCCGGTCGAGGCGCCGGACGGCACCGCCGCCAGCCCCCTGGCACCGGACTCGAGGACCACCTCGACCTCGACGGTCGGGTTGCCGCGCGAGTCGAGGATCTGGCGCGCGTGGATGGAGGCGATTGCGCTCACGGGCGCGCCAGTCTATTCACAGCGACGGGCGGGAGGAGCCGAGGCCCGGGCCTATTCGCCGACCGGCGGGACAGCGCCTTCGGGCAGCTGCAGACCTTCGCCGCCCGTTTCTTTCAGGCCTTCGGGACGCGGCCGCTGGGCCAGCTGTTCACCCTGCGGTTTGAGCACGGTGACGCTGCCGGGCAGGGCGGGTTTCGTCTGCGTAACCGGCGCCGGGCATTCCGTGGCCGGCGTTTTCGGGTCCGCTTCGTAGCAGCCGGGCGGCGCCGAGCTCGGGTGCCCCGCGCGGGCGTTGGCGCAGCGACCAACGATCTGGAAGCCGGAGGCGCAGAAGGTCCGGGACTCCCACTTGGTCGTGTAGTTGCGGACGAATTCGGAGAAGAAGGTCTGCTGGACCTGCTGGGTCAGCTGGCTTTTGATCTGCGAGCTGACTTCCTCGAGCTTCTGAACTTTTTCCGGGTTCAGTTTCTCGACCTCGACCACGATGAAGTTTTTCTGGAATTCGACCGGGCCGACCACCTCGCCCTGGGCGCTTTTGAAGATCGCCGCTTTGAGCGGTTCCTGCACCGCTTCTTCGGAGAGGCCTTCCTGAAGGCCGCCTTTTGCTTTCGAGGTCGGGTCGATCGAGAATTTGGCGGCGACTTTTTTCCAGCTGTCCTCGGAGCTGTCTTTCACCAGGATCGCTTTGGCTTCGTCGGCTTTGCCTTTGTTTTTGGTGATGATCACCCGCACGTCACGGCTGGGTTTGCTCGTGTACTGGGTGTCCTTCGAAGCGTCGTAGGTGGCGCTCACTTCCGCGTCGGTCGGCGTCGGCGAGTCCTGGCTGATCCTTTCCTGGATCTGGGTGCCGAGCAGCTGCGTCTTCACCCGGGCGTTGACCTCCTCCGGGGTGAATCGCGAGGATTTGAGGAATTCCTCGTAGGCGGCTTTGGTTTTGAAGTTCTGCCGTTTGATGTTCGCCAGTTCGGTGGCGATCTGTTTCTCGGTCACCGTGATCCCGAGGTCTTCCGCTTCGCCCTGGATCCAGATCGAGTCGAGGATTTCGCCGAGCGCGGCTTCCTTCAGTTCCTCGTATTTGGAGTCGCCCGGTTTCGGCGTTCTTTTCAGTTTCGCCAGGCCGGCCTGGTGGAGCATGCCGCGGGCGAAGTCGACCTTGGTGACGGTGCCGACGTCGCTGGGAACCCCCTCGACGACCGCGACGGCGTCGTCGGGGATGCTGGGCTCGCCGATCCCCTCGGCGACCGCGAAGATCGCGAACAGGGCTACGAAGGCAGCGCCGAAGACAAGCAGCGCGAAACGCTGCAAACCGGCCGCCTTCCTGCTCTTCCCCACGTCCTTGGCTCCCACGCAGCCGGCAGCATAGTCAACTTCCCTAAGTGCTTGCTGAATCAGGCGTTGGCCGGCTCGGCGGAGCGCCGTGCCTCACGCAGGCCTTCGGCCAGGTCCAGCACCGCCTCGAGGCGGGCGTCGGGGTCGCCGTCGACCCGCACCGAAGCCGTCTGCTCGCGCCATTCGTAGCGGGCGCCCTCGACCTGCTCGGCGAGCACGCCGGCCTGGGCGGAGTCGAGCTCGATCCCGGTGACGCTGAGCCGGCCGCCGCGGAACTCGACGCTGCGGGCGCCGGCCAGGCCGAGCTCGATGCGCCCCTTCTGCAGGCGCAGCAGGTTCTCTGCCTGCGGCGGCAGCTCGCCGAAGCGGTCGCTGAGCTCGTCCCGGATCGCCCGCAGCTGGCCCGGCTCGCGGGCGGCGACGATGCGGCGGTGGACGTCGATCTTGGCGGCCTCGAAGGGGACGAAGGTCGCCGGCAGGTAGGCGTCGACCGGGACGTCGAGGCGGACCGGCTCGGGCGCCCCCTCGCCCTCCTCCTCTTCCCCGGCCTCGGCCACCGCCTCGTCGATCATCTGGCAGTAGAGCTCGAAGCCGACCGCGGCGACGTGGCCGGACTGCTCGTCGCCGAGCAGGTTGCCGGCGCCGCGGATGTCGAGGTCGCGCATCGCGATCCGGAACCCGGAGCCGAGCTCGGTGTGGTCGGCCAGGGTCGAGAGCCGCGCCGCCGCGTCCTCGGTAAGCGCCTCCGCGGAGGGATAGAGCAGATAGGCGAAAGCGCGCTCACGAGAGCGCCCGACCCGGCCGCGGATCTGGTACGCCTGCGAGAGCCCGAGCTGGTCGGCGCGCTCGACGATCAGGGTGTTGGCGGTGGGGATGTCGAGCCCGGACTCGATGATCGTCGTCGTCACCAGCACGTCGGCGTCGCCGCGCAGGAAGCCGAGCATCGTCTCCTCGAGCGCGTGCTCGTCCATCTGCCCGTGCGCTTCGACGAAGCGCGCTCCCGGGATCAACGCCCGCAGCCGCTCGGTCGTCTCCGGCAGCGAGTCGATCCGGTTGTGGAGGAAGAAGGCCTGGCCCTTGCGCTCCAGCTCGCGGCGGATCGCCTTGCCGACCAGGTCCTCGTCGAAGGGCCCGACGTAGGTGCGGACCGGGCGGCGGCCCTCGGGCGGGGTCTCGATCACGGAGATGTCGCGGAGGCCGGCCAGGCTCATCTGCAGGGTGCGCGGGATCGGCGTCGCCGAGAGCGCCAGCACGTCGACCTTCAGCTTCAGCTGGCGCAGCAGCTCCTTCTGCTTGACGCCGAAGCGCTGCTCCTCGTCGACCACGACCAGGCCCAGCTCCTTGGCGCGGACGTCGCGGGAGAGCAGCCGGTGGGTGCCGACGAGGATGTCGACCTTGCCCTCGCCGAAGTCCTTGAGGATCGCTTTCGTCTCCGCCGCCGAGCGCAGCCGGGAGACGCCCTCGACCCGGAAGGGCAGGTCGGCGAGGCGCTCGCGGAAGGTCCCGTAGTGCTGCTGGGCGAGGATCGTGGTCGGCACCAGGACCATCACCTGCTTGCCGTCGGAGGCCGCCTTCACCGCCGCTCGCAGCGCCACCTCGGTCTTGCCGAAGCCGACGTCGCCGCAGACCAGGCGATCCATCGGCCGCTCCGATTCCATGTCGCCCTTGACCGACTCGATCGCTTCCAGCTGGTCGGCGGTCTCCCGGTAGGGGAAGCTCGACTCCATCTCGATCTGCCACTCGCCGTCGGGCGGGAAGGGGTGGCCCTTGCGGGCCCGCCGCTCGGCGTAGAGGTTGAGCAGCTCGCCGGCCAGGGCGCCGGCCGCTTTGCGGGCCCGCGCCTTGAGGTTCTGCCAGCGTTTGCCGCCCAGCGCCGAGAGCGCCGGTTCGCCGCCGGCGCCGACGTAGCGCGAGAGCTTCGCGAACTGGTCGGTGGGGACGAAGACGCGGTCCTCGCCCTTGTATTCGAGGTAGAGGTAGTCGCGGGTGACGCCGCCGACCTCGCGGGTCTCGAAGCCGGCGAAGCGGGCGACGCCGTGGTCCTCGTGGACGACGTAGTCGCCGACCCGCAACTCGCTGAAGGCGAGCCGGCCGCGGCCGACGCCCATCGCCGGCTCCTCGGCCCGTTTGCGGCGGTGGACGAGGCGGCGGAAGGGGTAGACCGCGAGTTTCAGCTCGGGGCTGACGAAACCCTCGCGCAGGCGCGCCTCGGCGAAGGCGAGGCCGGGGTCGGGCGAGATCCGGCCCCCTTCGAGGATCCGGGCGTCGAGGCGGTCGAGCCCGTAGCGGGCCCGCTCGGCCTCGCCGCGGGCGTCGAAGGCGACGACGGTGCGGTAGCCGGAGCGGACCAGTTTCTCCAGCTCTCCCTCGGCCTCCTTGACGCTGCGGGCGGGCGACTCGGCGCGGGCGGCGCGGAAGGCGTCCTCGTCGTCCTCGCCGGCCGTGGTCAGGGACAGGGCGGCGCGCTCGTTCAGCGGCGCGGCGACGTCGACGTAGAGGTGGCGGGCGTCGTCGGCGTGCATCGCCGTGGTCGCGTCCTCCCAGTGGTCGCGCAGCGCCGGCTCGATCTCCTCGGCGGCGGCGAGGACCACGGCGGCGGCCTCCGGGACCAGGTCGAGCGGTGCCCGGAAGTGCTCCAGCGGCAGCACCTCGGCGAGGTTGGCGAGCGGCTCCTCCTTCTCGGCCGCCTCCATCGCCGCCAGCTCGGCCAGCTCGCGGTGCTCGGCGTCGAGCTCGGCGGCGGGAGCCAGCTCGACCTTCTCGGCGTCGCCTAGCGAGCGCTGGGTGAAGGTCGAGAACCAGCGCATCGACTCGACCTCGTCGCCGAACAGCTCGATCCGGACCGCCCGCTCCTCGGTCGCCGGGAAGACGTCGAGGATGCCACCGCGGACCGCGAACTGGCCGCGCTCCTCGACCTGCTCGACCCGTTCGTAGCCGGCCGCGACGAGGTCCTCGGCGACGGCGCCGAGCTCGACCTCCTCGCCGCGGGAGATCGCGAACCCGGCCGGCCGCAGCGAGGCGTCGGGGACGGCCTCGGCGAGCGCCGCGGCGCTGGCGACGACGACCGCGTCGGGCTCGGCGACCAGGGCGTCGAGGGCGTCGATCCGCAGCCCGACCAGGTGCGGCGGCGGGCTCACGGAGGAGGCGTAGCCGGTGCCGCGCGAGGGGTAGAGGCGGACCCGGCGCGGTGCCAGGTAGGCGCGCAGGTCGGCGGCGAGGTCGCGAGCCGAGCGGTCGTCGGCGCTGACCAGCAGCGCCCGCCGGTCGGCCACCCCCCCGGCGTCCTCCACCAGCTGTCTCTTATAAAAATAACCGA
>CBIHMQ010000156.1:0-5290 GCA_966211075.1 uncultured bacterium | reverse complement strand
GGCCGGCACCCCGCCCCGCATCACTCCCACTCGATAGTCGCCGGCGGCTTCGAAGAAACATCCAGCGCCACCCTGTTCACGTCCCGAATCTCGTTGATGATCCGGTTCGAGACGCGCTCCAGGAGGTCGTAGGGGAGGCGGGCCCAGTCGGCGGTCATGGCGTCGTCGGAGGTGACGGCGCGGATCACGATCGGGTAGGCGTAGGTGCGGCCGTCGCCCTGGACGCCGACCGAGCGGACGACCGGGAGGACGCAGAAGGACTGCCAGAGCTCGCGGTAGAGCTCGGCGGCGCGGACCTCCTCCTGGAGGATCGCGTCGGCGGCGCGGAGGATGTCGAGGCGCTCTTTGTTGACCTCGCCGCCGACGATCCGGATCGCCAGGCCGGGGCCCGGGAAGGGCTGGCGCCAGACCATCCGCTCCGGCAGGCCGAGCTCGGCGCCGACCGCCCGCACCTCGTCCTTGAAGAGCATCCGCAGCGGCTCGACCAGCTCGAACTCGAGGTCGTCGGGAAGGCCGCCGACGTTGTGGTGGGACTTGATCGTCGCCGCGTGGTCAGAGCCGCCGGACTCGATCACGTCCGAGTAGAGCGTGCCCTGGACCAGGTAGGAGACGTCGTCGAGCTTCTCCGCCTCCTCCTCGAAGACGCGGATGAACTCGGCGCCGATGATCTTCCGCTTCGTCTCCGGGTCCTCGACCCCGGCGAGCTTGGCGAGGAAGCGCTCCTCGGCGTCGACGGCGACGAGCGGGATCCCGAATTGCTCGAAGGCCGCGACAACCTGCTCGGCCTCGTTGAGGCGCATCAGGCCGTGGTCGACGAAGACGCAGGTCAGCTTCTCCCCCACCGCTTTGTGGACGAGCATCGCGGCTACCGAGGAGTCGACGCCGCCGGAGAGGCCGCAGATGACCTTGCCGTCGCCGACCTGAGCGCGGATCTTCTCCACCTGTTCGGCGATCACCGACTGCGGCGACCACTCCTGCTCGCAACCGGCGACGTCGCGCAGGAACCGCGTCAGGATCTCGGTCCCGTAGGGCGTGTGCACCACCTCGGGATGGAACTGGATCCCGTAGAGCCCCCGATCCGGCATCTCACAGGCGGCAACCGGCGAGCTCGGGCTCGAGGCGAGAGCGGTGAAGCCCTCAGGCGCCTCGAGGACGATGTCGCGATGGCTCATCCAGCAGGTCTGCTCCTCGGGCAGATCCCCGAGCAACCGCCCGCCACCGTCCCGCAGCGTCAGCTCGGTCCGCCCGAACTCCCCCGCCTCGGCCCCTTCGACTCGCCCGCCGAGCGCCTTCACCATCACCTGCATCCCGTAACAAATCCCCAGGATCGGGATGCCGAGATCGAGCAGCTGCGTCGGGAAATCCGGCGCCCCCGGCTCATAGACGGAGGCAGGTCCCCCAGAGAGAACGATGCCTTTCGGCCTCCGCTCCCGAATCTTCTCCACCGCCGTCGTCGAAGGCAGCAACTCCGCGAACACCCCGCACTCGCGGATGCGTCGCGCAATGAGCTGCGAGTACTGCCCCCCGAAATCGAGGACCAGCACCTCCTCGTGAGCGACCTCCCCGGGGGGTGGCGCCGTAGGGGGTACCGCCCCCGAGGAAGCTTTAGCTACCGCAGGGGGCGGTGGGTCCCCTGCGGCGACAGGACCCGCCGGGGAGGTCGCTCCCGGGCCCTCAGTCATCCGATACCGCGACCCCCGCGGACACAGCCGCTCGCCCGTTCGACCCCATCCCGACGCTCTGCTCGTTCTGCAGCTTCTTCCCCTCGCTCATCAGCGCCGGAGCGACCATCACCTCGGCCCGCTGGAAGGAGCGGATGTCCTCGTAGCCGCAGGTGGCCATCGAGGTTTTCAGCGCCCCGATCAGGTTGAAGGTGCCGTCGTTCTCCTGGGCGGGGCCGAGGAGAATCTCCTCCATCGTCCCGTCCTGCTTGGTCGCCACACGGGTGCCGCGCGGCAGCGAGGAATGGAAGGTCGCCATCCCCCAGTGGAAGCCGCGGCCGGGAGCCTCCTTGGCGCGGGCCAGCGGCGAGCCGACCATCACCGCATCGGCACCGCAGGCGATCGCCTTGGAGATGTCGCCGCCGGTGCGCATGCCGCCGTCGGCGATCACGTTGACGTACTCGCCGGTCTCCAGCATGTGCTGGGAGCGGGCGGCGGCGACGTCGGCGATCGCGGTCGCCTGCGGGACGCCGATCCCGAGCACGCCGCGGGTCGTGCAGGCGGCGCCGGGGCCGACGCCGACCAGGACTCCAACAGCGCCGGTCCGCATCAGGTGCAGGCCGGTCGAGTAGGAGGCGCAGCCGCCGACCACGGTCGGGACCGGCACCTCGGCGATGAACTCCTTCAGGTTGAGCGGCTCGACGGTGGTCGAGACGTGTTCGGCGGAGATCACCGTGCCCTGGACGACGAGGATGTCGAGGCCGGCCTCGACCGCCACCTCGTAGTGCTCGCGCACCTTCTGGGGCGTCAGCGAGCCACAGACGACGGCGCCGCTGTCCTTGATTTCGGCGACGCGCTTGCCGATCAGCTCCGCCTTGACGGGCTCGTTGTAGATCTCCTGCATCAGCCGGGTCGCTTCGTGCTTCGGCGCGGCGGCGATCGCCTCCAGTTTCTCCTCGGCGTTCTCGAAGCGGGACCAGATGCCCTCCAGGTTGAGGACGCCGAGGCCACCGAGCTTGTTGACGAGCACGGCCGTCTCCGGGCTGACCACGCCGTCCATCGCCGAAGCGACCAGGGGCAGCTCGAAGCGGTACGGACCTAGGGTCCAGGTGACGTCAATGTCGTCGGGATCGCGGGTGCGGCGGGAAGGAACGATCGCGATGTCGTCGAATCCATAAGCCCGGCGCCCCTTCTTGCCGCGGCCGATTTCGATTTCCAAGTTAGTCCTCCAGGGCTGGGCGTTGAAACAGCCAGCCTACACTTCGGCGGGGACCTCCAAGTCGTGCACCGCCACCTCGCCGAGCAGCCGCTCGACCTGGTTGCGGTCGACAGTGCCGGCCCCGAAGTGCTGGGTCGACTCGGCACCGCAGGCGACGCCGTAGGCGAGGCAGTCCTCCGGCGAGCGGCCGTCGTAGCTGGCAGCGACCCAGCCGGCCACGAAGGCATCCCCGGAACCAACCGTGGAGACCGGCTCCAGCGGCTCGGTGTGGACCTCGAGCAGGCGCCGCTCAGAGCCCTCGCCGACGCTGGCGACGCAGCCGTCCGGACGGGTGATCGCGGCCTGGGCGGCGCCAAGGCGGACCAGCTCGCCCAGGCCGTGGGCGAGGTCGGTTCCATCGGAGAACTCCTGGCCGACCAGCTCCTCGGCCTCGCGCTCGTTGGGGGTAACCATCGAGGCGCCGGCGCGAACGCCCTCCAGCATCGCCTCGCCCTCGGCGTCGAGGACGACGGTGACGCCGCGGCGACTGAGATCGGCGACCAGGCGGGCGTAGAGATCGTCGCCGGCGCCCGGCGGCACCGAGCCGGCCAGCACGCAGATCTTGGCGCCGCCCGCGAGGTAGCCGATCCGATCGAAGAGCCGCTTCACCTCCTCGGGACTGACCGCCGGGCCGCGCTCGTTGATCTCGGTCTGCTCGCCCGAGGTGGGGTCGATCACGGCCAGGTTGATTCGGGTCTCCGAGGCGATCCCGGTGAAGTCGGTCAGCACCGACTCCTCGCGCAGCTCTTCGAGGACCCGCGCCCCGGTCGGGCCGCCGACGAAGCCGGCCGCGATCACCGGCCGGCCCAGCAGGCTCAGGGCCCGGGCGACGTTGATGCCCTTGCCACCGGCCACGGTGCGGCTCTCGACGGCGCGATGCCGGCGGCCGAGCCGGAAGTTCGGAACGGCGACGGTCCGGTCGATCGCCGCGTTCAGCGTCACGGTGAGGATCACTCGAATCTCTCCCGATCTCGGTCGTTTCTGCGGGACATGCGGCGGTACAGCAGTACCCCGCCAATGAGTATCACGAACGCCAGCACCGCGATGGAAACCAGGTTGTTACCGAGGAAGGAGCGGACGCGGTCGAAGGTGCTCGCCTCCGAGATCGTCCGGCCGGCCCGCAGCGGCACGGTCGCGGCCGGGCGACCGTCGACCAGCACGGTCGCGGCGCCGATCGGGGCGCCGCGGCGGATCGGTCCCTCGACCTCCTCGGGGGCGCGGACCCGGACGTCGAGGCTCTGGCCGCGGCGCAGGCCAATCGTCACCGAGCGCGTCGCCCGCAGCGGCAGCTGACCCCCCGAGTAGCGGATCGCCGGGTTGGCGAGATCGTCGCCGGCGCGGATCGGCCGCCGCTGCCGGTACTGACCAAAGCCGTATTCGAGCAGCGCCAGGCTGCCGCCGAAGCGGGCTTCGTCGGTCGGCGCCCCGATCACGGCCGAGATCAGTTCGACCCCCTTGCGCTCACCGGAGCCGACCAGGACGTACCCGGCCGCCCAAGTGTGGCCGGTCTTGACCCCAGTCGCCCACGGGGCCATGTAGAGCAGCTGGTTGAGGTTCTCGATCCGCCGCCGCGGTCGGACGCTGCGCAGTACGGCGCTGCGGGCGTCGGCGATGCGTGCGAAGACCGGGTCGTCGAGCAGGCGCCGCGTCAGGGTCGTCAGGTCGGCCGCCGAGGAGTAATTGCCAGGCGCGTCGAGGCCGATCGGGTTGGCGTAGTGGGTGTCGGCGAGGCCCAGTGCCGCCGCCCGACGGTTCATCTGCCGCACGAAGCGCGCTTCGGAGCCGGCGGCGGCGACCGCGAGGGCGTGGGCGGCGTCGTTGCCGCTGAGCATGATCAGGCCGTGGAGGAGATCGCGGACGCTGATCCGCTGGCCGTCGCGGAGGCCCATCACCGACTCTTCGATTTCGGCGTCGTATGGCGCGGCGCGGACGATCTTGTCGAGCGGCAGCTCCCGCAGCGCCACCCAGGCGGTCATCAACTTGGTGGTGCTGGCGATCAGCAGGTGCCTGGCGGCGCCGTGGGAGGCGATCGTCTCGCCGCTGCGGGCGTCGATCAGAGCCCAGGCCTTGGCCTCGAGCCGCGGGCCCTGCTGGGCGCGACCGGCCTGGGCGGCCGGCGCGCTCGCCGGCGGGGCGCTGACGAGCAGGGCGAGCAGCACCGCAAGCGCGACGCCGGCCTGGCCACGCCTCATCGCAGCTTCAGCGTCTGGCCGGCGATCAGGATCTGCGGGTCGACTTCGGGGTTGAGCGCGAGGATCTCGACGACCGGGACCCCGGTGCGGTGGGCGATCGCGGTCAGCGTGTCGCCGCTCTTGACGACATAGGTCGCCGCCTTGGTGCGGTGCTTCTTGGTCTTCTGGGCGCCGCCGTG
>CBIHMQ010000155.1:0-5379 GCA_966211075.1 uncultured bacterium | reverse complement strand
TCTTGGCGTCCCAGACCTTCGTTTCGGAGCGGGAGCCGCTGGCGATGCGTTTGCGGCGGGAGCCGTTGATCATCGCTGGGTTGGCCCGCTCTTCCGGCGTCATCGAGAGAATGATCGCCTCGACCCGGTCCATCTCGCGCTCGTCGACGTTCGCGTTCTTCAGCTGTTTCATCGCCCCCATCCCCGGCAGCATCCCGATGATGCTGCTCAACGGGCCCATTTTCCGCACCTGGCGCATCTGCTGGCGGAAGTCTTCGAGGGTGAATTCGTCCTTTTCGAGCTTGCGCTGGAGGTCGAGCGCCTCATCTTCGTCGACCTGCTGCTCGGCCTTCTCGATCAGGCTGAGGACGTCGCCCATGCCGAGGATCCGGGACGACATCCGGTCCGGGTGAAACTTGTCGAAGGCCTCGATCTTCTCGCCGGTCGAGGCGAAGAGGATCGGCTTGCCGGTCACCGCCTTGACCGAGAGGGCGGCGCCGCCGCGGGCGTCGCCGTCGAGCTTGGTCATCACCACGCCGTCGAACTCAGCGACCTCGGCGAACGACTCGGCGACCCCGACCGCGTCCTGGCCGGTCATCGCGTCGACGACCAGCAGCACGTCGTGCGGCTTGGTCCTCTTCTTGATCTTCGCGAGCTCGTCCATCAGCTCGCTGTCGACGTGGAGGCGGCCGGCGGTATCGACGATCAGCACGTCGCGGCGCTCCTCGCGGGCGCGGTCGAGCGCCCAGGAGGCGATCTCGACCGGGTCGGCGTCGGTGCCTTTCTCGTAGACGTGGGCGCCGGCGCGGCCGCCCATCGTCACCAGCTGCTCGACCGCGGCCGGGCGGTAGACGTCGCAAGCGGCGAGAGCGACGTCTTTCTTGCCGTCCTCGCGGAGGAACTTGGCGAGCTTGGCGCAGGCGGTCGTCTTGCCGGAACCCTGCAGGCCGGCCATCAGGATCACCGTCGGTCCGCCGGAGGCGAAGGCGAGCTCGCGGCCGCTGCCGCCCATCAGCTCGGTCAGCTCCTCGTTGACGATTTTCACCACGTGCTGGCCGGGGTCGAGGCTGGAGAGCACCTCGTCGCCCAGGCAGCGTTCCTTCAGCGTTTTCGTGAAGGCTTTGACGACCTTGAAGTTGACGTCGGCCTCGAGCAGGGCGAGGCGGATCTCCCGCATCGCCGCATCGACGTCGGACTCGTTGAGCTTGCCGCGCGAGCGAACCTCGGAGAGCGTTCCCTGCAGTCGTTCTGAAAGCTGATCGAACACGGCTGACGAGCTTAGTGGAGCTTGCGCTTGTCGCTTGTCGCCCTCTGGGCTACAAGCGACAAGGGGAACTAATCGGCGAGGAGGGCTTTGGCGTAGTCGGAGGGGTCGAAGGGACGCAGGTCCTCGAGCGTCTCCCCCACGCCGATCAGCTTCACGGGGATGCCGAGCTCCTCGGCGATCGCCAGGGCGATGCCGCCCTTGGCGGTGCCGTCGAGCTTGGTGAGGACGACGCCGTCGACCGCGACCGCTTCGGAGAAGACCTTGGCCTGGCGCAGGCCGTTCTGCCCGGTGGTGGCGTCGATCGAGATCAGCGTCTCGTGCGGCGCCGCCGGGATCTGCTTCTGGATCACCCGCCGCACCTTCGAGAGCTCCTCCATCAGGTTGTCCTGGGTGTGAAGACGGCCGGCGGTGTCGACGATCACCACGTCGGCGCCGCGGGCACGGGCGGCGGTGATCGCGTCGTAGGCCACCGAGCCGGGGTCGGCCCCGGCTTCGCCGCGAATCAGCTCGGCGCCGGCCCGTCGCGCCCACTCTTCGAGCTGCTCGGCGGCGGCGGCGCGGTAGGTGTCGCCGGCGGCCATCACCACCGAGAGGCCCATCTCCTTGCTGAGGTGCCAGGCGATCTTGCCGATCGTGGTCGTCTTGCCGGTGCCGTTGACGCCGACCATCATCAGCACCGCCGGCTCGGCGCTGAGGTCGATTGGCTTGCGGCCGGTCGCGGCGACCTCGGCGAGGATCTCGATCAGGCGGTCACGGACGGCGATGCCGTCGGCGGGCACGGCCCCGGAGTCGACCTCGTGCTCGAGCCGCTCGACCACCGTGGCGGTGGTCGGGGCACCGGCGTCGGCCAGGATCAGCGCCTCCTCGAGCCGCTCCCAGGTCTCGTCGTCGATCCGGTCGAAGAGGCTGGCCGAGATCTCCTCGGTCAGCGCCGCGCGGCTCTTCGAGAGGCTCTCGCGGAGGCGCTTGAAGACGCCACGGCGGCGCTCGGGCTCCGGCTCACTCTCCGGCGAGTTCGCGGGCGCGCGCGAACCCAGGTCGATCATCTCCTGCCAGCTCGTTGCCATCAGCGCTGGGGGAGGCTACCTGCGCGGCGGCCGCCTTGAGCTCCTCGACCGAGGCGGCGAGGTGCTCGGTGAGCCGTTCGGCGTCGGGGAGGGCGTCTGGATCGGCGAGCAGGCCGAAGCCAACCTTGCCGTTGTAGCTGAGGATCGCGATCGCCAGGGCGTGCCGGTGGGCGAGGAAGCCGATCGGGTAGACGCCGGTCAGCTCGCGGCCGAGCACGTAGAAGGCCATCTGCGGGCCCGGGAAGTTCGTGACCAGGAGGTTGAAGAGCCTGGTCGAGAAGTTGATCGCCGCGGTCGGAGCGAGCAGGACCGGCGGCGCGAAGTCCCGGAACCAGTCGTTGAGGCCCCAGATCGCCTCGGCCCCGAGCGGCTGCTTGGAAGCCTTCAGCGCGTCCATCGCGGCGCTGACGGCACCGAGGCGCTCGACCGGGTCGGCGATGCCAACCGGCAGCGGGCCGCGCATCGCGGTCAGTTTGTTGCCGAGCTCGCCGTGCTCGTTTTCGGTCCGGATCGAGACCGGGACCAGCGCCTTCAGCTCGAGGCCGTCGCAGGCGACGTCGCGCTCCGTCAGCCAGCGGCGCAAGGCGCCGGCGACGACCGCCAGGGTGACGTCGTTGACGGTGCCGCCGAGGGCGTTCTTGACGTGTTTGAACTCGGCCAGGTCGAAGTTCGCCCAGCAGAAGCTGCGGCTCGGCCCGATCTCGGTGTTGAGCGGCACCCTCGGGGCGGGACGGGCGAGGTTCCAGGTCACCTCCCAGAGGCCGGCGAGGCCGTCGGAGGCGCGGCGCCGAGCCCGGGCCGGGTCCTCCGCGGCGCGGCGCAGCCAGCGGCCCAGGCGTCCCAGAGTCGCCCAGACGCCGGAGAGCGCCCGGCCGAGCAGGCCGAGCCGCGAGGGGGAGCGCCGCGGGTCCCAGGCCGCCTCCTCGCGAGACGGCTCGGGCCGCGGCTCGACGTCGAAGAGCAGCATCCCGATGTCGACCGCGGAGATCCCGTCGGCCATCGCGTGGTGGGTCTTGTAGACGATCGCGAAGCGGTCGTCCTCGAAGCCCTCGACGACGATCAGCTCCCAGAGCGGTTTCGAGCGGTCCAGCGGCGGCGCCAGCAGCTCGCCGACCAGCTCCCGGAACTGCGCCTCGGTGCCGGGCGACGGCAGGGTGACGCGGCTGAGGTGCTGGTGGATGTCGAAGTCCGGGTAATCGACCCAGAACGGCGTGCCGAGCCCGAGCGGCGGGTAGAGCAGGCGCTGGCGCAAGCGCGGCAGCTGGTGCACGCGGCTGCGGATGTGGGCGAGGAAATCGTCCGGGTCGGGAGCGCTGCCCTCGCACATCAGCAGGGCGCCGATCGCCATGTGCCCGTTTGCTTTCTCGTTGGCCAGGAACGACGTGTCGAACGACGTCAGCCTGTCCATGTGGCGTTGCGCCATAACTCCCCTCCCTGGCTGAGGGTACTCCCCGAGCGATCCCTGTCGCCCCCGGGAAATGTTGAGCTTACGCTACGGCCGAGAGGGTGCCGCTATCGCCCTCGCCGCCGTCGCCGGCGTCGGGCTCGTCCTCGTCGCCGGCGTCGCGCGGCAGGCGCCGGGAGACGACCTTGGTGACGCCGTCTCCGCCCATCGTCACCCCGTAGAGCACGTCGGCGGCGTCCATCGTCCGTTTCTGGTGGGTGACGATGACGAACTGGGCGCGGTCGGAGAAGCGCCGAATCAGCTGCAGGAAGCGGTCGATGTTGGCGTCGTCGAGGGCGGCCTCGACCTCGTCGAGGATGTAGAACGGGCAGGGGCGGGCGAGGAAGACCGCGAAGACGAAGGCCAGCGCGACCAGCGACTTCTCGCCGCCGGAGAGCAGCGAGAGCTTGCGCATCGACTTGCCGGCCGGGGTCACCTCGATCTCGACGCCGAGCTCCTCGCGCTCTTCGTCCTCGTCCTCCTCGGGCTCCGGCTCGGCCTCGGCGGGAATCTCCTGCTCGCCCGCCGGACGCTCGGCCTCGCGGACCGGGCGCAGGCTGACCCGGCGCAGCCGGCCGCGGCCGCCCGGGAAGAGGTGCTCGACCATCTCCTCGAAGTTGGTGGCGGTGGCGTCGAAGGTCTCCTCGAAGGCGCGCTCGATCTCGTTGTCGATGTTGCGGATCAGCGCCTCCAGCTCGCGCATCCCCCGCTCGATGTCCTCGCGCTGGACCTGCAGGGACTCGACGTGCTCACGGGCCTCGTCGTACTCCTTCTCGGCCAGCGGGTTGACGGGGCCGATCTGGGCGCGGCGTCGCTCCAGCCGTTCGAGGCGGCGGTCGATGTCGGCCCGCTCCTCGTCGGTCAGGGCCTCCTCGGCCGGCGGCACCTCCTCCCCCAGCTTCTCCGCGATCGCGGCCAGCTCGCGCTCGGCCTCGGCGCGCCGGTCGCCGAGGTGGGCGGCCTCGACCTCGGCCTTGGTGAGGTCGTCGGCGACCTCCTTGAGCTGGGACTGCAGCTCGTACTCGCGCTGCGAGCAGGAGCGCAGCTCCTCGGCGATCTCGTCGCCGTCGCTGTCGTCGCCGACCACGCGGCCCTCGGTGCGCTCGACCCGGGCCCGAATCGCGGCGCCGACGCCCTCGATCGCGTTGAGCGCCGCCCGCAGGTCGTCGAGCAGCTCCTCGCCGTCGGCGACCCGTTTGCGCAGCGCCTCGCGGTGGCGCTCGCCCAGCAGGCCCTCGGCGCGACGGGCGTGGCGGGTCGCCCGCTCGGCGCCGGCGCGGACGTCGGCCAGGGCGGCCTCGCGGGCCTGCTCGGCGGCATCGTCAGAACGGGCGACGGCGAGCCCGTCGCCGGCGGTCCGCAGGCCGGCGTCGATCTCGCCCAGCTCCTCCTGCAGCTGGCGCGCCCGCTCGCCGGGGGCGGCGCCGCTGCCGACGTCGAGAGTCAGCGGGCCCAGTTCGGCCCGCAGCGCCTCCAGGCGCGTGGCCAGCTCGGTGTCGCGTCCGGAGAGGCTGGCGGCGCGGACGGCGACCCGCTCCTGCTCGCCGCGCAGCCAGGTCACAGTCTCCCAGGCCTTGGTGAGCTCGCGGTCGCGGGCGCCGACGAGCTCCACCGCCGCGCGG
>CBIHMQ010000154.1:0-5393 GCA_966211075.1 uncultured bacterium | reverse complement strand
TCGCGGCCAGGGCGCGACCGACCTCCTCGAGGGCGGCGAGGGCGCCGTCGCCGCGATCCTCGAGATGACCGGCGGCTTCGGCGCCGACTACACCTTCGAGGCGACCGGCAACGTCGCGGTGATGCGCCAGGCGGTCGAAGCGGCGCGGATGGGCTGGGGCCTCTGCACCGTCGCCGGCGTCGCCGGCCGGGGGGAGACGCTCGACGTCGTCCCTCGCCTCTTGATCACCGGCCGCCGCGTCGCCGGCTCCTCCTTCGGCGGCGTCAAGGGTCGCGACGAGGTGCCGCGGCTGATCGATCGCGCCCTCGCCGGCGAGATCGACGTCGAGCCCTTCATCTCGCACCGCCTCCGCCTCGACGAGGTCAACCGCGGTTTCGAGCTGATGGAGGCCCAGGACGGAATCCGCAGCGTCATCGAGTTCGCCTAGGCGATGAGCGAGAAGGGCGACGCCAAGGCGGTGCGGGTGAAGGTGCGCGGCGCCGTCCAGGGCGTCGGTTTCCGCGAAGCGACGGTGCGGCGGGCGGAGGACCTTGGCGTCCTCGGCTGGGTCCGCAACGCGGAGGACGGCAGCGTCCTCGTCCACGCCGAGGGCCCGCGCGCCGCGGTCGCCGCGCTCGTCGAGTTCCTGGGCGAAGGCCCCCGCGGAGCGGCGGTCGACGGGGTCGACGTCGAAGACGTCAAGGTCGAGGGACACGAGCAGTTCGCGGTGCGCGGCGTCGTCGCCGGCGTCTTCGTCGTCCAGGAGCACGCCGCGACCGCGCATCACTTCGACCTGCGGCTCGAGGTCGACGGCGCGATGCGCTCCTGGGCGGTGCCGAAAGGGCCCTCGCTGGACCCGGCGACGAAACGGTTCGCGATCCAGGTCGAGGACCACTCGCTCGGCCACAACGACTTCGAGGGGCCGACCGAGAACGGCGGCGTGATCGTCTGGGACCGCGGCGGCTACGAGCAGGGCGGCCGCGTCCCCTGGCCGGAGGCGCTCGAGCGCGGCCACGCGGTCTTCGTCCTCCACGGCGAGAAGCTCCGCGGCGGCTTCGCCCTGCAGCGCACCCGCGGCGGCGAGAAGCCGCAGTGGCTGCTGATCAAGCGCCGCGACGACGAGGCCCGGCCCGGTTCCGACGTGGTCGCCGAGGAGCCCCGCTCGGTTCTCAGCGGCCGCACCCTCGGCGAGGTCTTGGGCGAGAGCTAGACCTCCGGCGGATCCCGGTGCCGCGCAGGATCGCCGCGTGAAAATCGGACTGGTCTTTAATGGGGCCGTGCCCGCGGCCACGATCGACGAGCTGACGGTCGCCGACGAGCCGGCGGCTTGGGCGGCGCTGGGGTTCGGGGTCGAAAGCGATACCTGCGTGCTCGGCGAGGTCCGGGTGCGGCTCGCTGGCACAGACGCGGGCAAAGGTATCTGCGGCTGGGCGCTGCGCGACGTCGCGGCCACCGAGCTCGACGGGCTGCCGACCGAGCGCTCCGGGCGCCAGCCGCCGGCGGCCGCTCCGGCGCACCCCAACGGGGTCGCGGCGATCGACCACGTGGTCGCGATCTCCCCGGACCTCGGGCGGACCGTCGCCGCCGTCGAGGCGGCCGGGATCGAGCTGCGCCGGATCCGCGAGGAGCCGACCCCGGCCGGCGCTCCCCGCCAGGCCTTCTTCCGGCTCGGCGAGCCGATCCTCGAGGTCGTCCAGGAGCCCAGGGACGTCGCCGAGCGGGCCGGCCGCGACCGGCCCGCCTTCTTCTGGGGCCTCGCCCTCACGGTTCCCGACCTGGAGGCGACCGTGGCCGGTCTCGGCGACCGGGTCAGCGAGGCGCGCGACGCGGTCCAGCCCGGCCGCCGGATCGCCACCCTGCACCGCGCCGCCGGCCTCTCGGTCCCGGTGGCGCTGATCACGCCGCCACCGCCGCGCGCCTGAGCCGCCCGGTTAGTCTTCGGCGATGCTGATCGACGGGGTCCCGCTCGAGGCGCCGGCGGCGCCGCTCGCCGACCTGCTGCGGCTCGGGCTCGACGCCGGTCCCGACAGGTCGGCGCTGGTCAGCGCCGACCGCTCGCTCACCTGGGCCGAGCTGGAGGCCGAGAGCAGCGCTCTGGCCGGCGGCTACCGGGCGCTCGGGCTCGCGCCTGGCGACCGCCTCGCCTCGCTGATGCCGAACCGCAACGACCTCGTCGTCCACTACCTCGCCTGCTTCAAGGCCGGCCTGGTCGCGACGCCGCTCAACTACCGCTACACCCACCGCGAGATCGACCACGCGCTCGAGGTCAGCGGCGCCCGCGCCCTGCTCGCCCACGCGGAGCGGGGCGAGGACGTGGCGGCGAGCCGGCTGGCCGGAGGCCTGCCGCTGGGCACGATCGCCTACGAGGAGGCCGGGGCCTCGGCCGCTTGGAGCCATGACTTCGCCGGCCTGCTCGGCGGGCCGCCGCTGGCACCCGACCCCTCGCCCGGCAACCCCTCCGACCCCGCCGCGATCTTCTTCACCTCGGGAAGCACCGGTCCGGCCAAGGGCGTCACCCACAGCCGCGAATCGCTGCGCTGGATGATCGCCAGCGCCGCCGCCGCCTTCGAGCTCACCGCCGAGGACGTCTTCCTGCCCGGCTCCTCGATGTCGCACATCGGCTCCTTCCTCTGGGCGCTCAGCACCCTCTCGGTCGGCGGCCGGGTCGTCGTCGCCCGCACGATCGACAGCCACGAGCTGCTGCCGCTGTTGCGCGAGCAGCAGCCGACGGTGCTGGCGATGATCCCGGCGGCGCTGCTGTCCCTGGTCCGCGACCACGACCTGCAGCCGCACGACTTCGACTCGCTGCGGATCTGCCGGGCCGGCTCCGACAAGGTCTCGACCGAGCTGCTGACCGAGTTCGCCGCCGCGGCCGGCTTCCCCATCGTCGAGGGCTACGGGATGACCGAGGTCGGTCTCGCCACCCTCAACCCGCCCTCCGGCGTCGTCAAGCAGGGCTCGATCGGGACCCCGATCGGCGGCTACAGCATCGCCCTCCGCGACGAGGGCGGCGAGCCGGTCGAGGCCGCCGAGACGGTCGGGCGGATCTGGATCCGCACTCGCAGCCGCATGTCCGGCTACTGGGAGGCGCCCGAGGCGACGGCGGAGATCCTCCGCGAGGGGTGGCTCGACTCCGGCGACCTGGCCCGCGCCGACGCCGACGGCTACCTCTGGTTCTTCGGCCGCAAGAAGCAGGTGATCGTCCACGACGGCTCCAACATCAGCCCCTACGAGGTCGAGGGCGCGCTGGTCGAGCACCCGGCCGTCGAGCTTGCCGGCGCGGTCGGCGTCCACGACGCCGTTCACGGCGAGAACGTGCGCGCCTACGTGACCCTGCGCGAGGGCGCCGAGTCCCCGTCCACCGGCGACCTGATCGTCTTCTGCCGCGAGCGGATCGGCTACAAGGCGCCCGAGGAGGTCGTCTTCCTCGGGGAGATGCCGCTCAACCCGACCGGAAAGATCGACCGGGTCGGCCTGAAACGGATGGCAGAGGACCACCTGCACCCGCACGGCCTCGAGTGAGCGGCTCGAGGTGGCGGAAGGGGGCGCGGAGCCGCTCCCGCAGTTCCCGGGCGGCGTCGTCGGCCGCGGCTTCGCCGGCGCCGCTGACCAGGATCACCCCGGTGGCGGGGTAGTGGTGCAGCTGGTCGGTGACCGTCTGCACGACGTCCTCGTCGCCGACCCGGGCGCTGGCGTCGACGCCCGCCATCGCCAGTGAGGCGAGGCTGAGGACGAGGCTGCGCTGGGCGCGCTCGCGCCCGGGAGCGACGTCGGAGGTCCAGCGCTCCAGGAAGCGGTTGCGGGTCGGGGCGACGACGACCACCTCGGCGGCCGGCCCCTCCGGCGATTGCGCGGCGCAGGCGATCTCCTCGATCACGGCGCTGTCCTCGAGCGGCTCGCCGGCGACGACGAGCAGGTGGCCGCGCCAGTCGCCGCCGGCCGCCGGCACGATCGGCCGCAGCGGCGGGTTGCGGACCGCCATGACGACGATCGCGCTCGCCGCCAGCGCCCCGACCGCCATCCCCAGGCCCGGCCCGCCGAGGTAGAAGCCGCCGACGATCGAGACCGAGACGGCGGCGATGATCAGCGGCGGCTTCCAGGCGGCCATCGGATCGCTCCCCGCCTAGATGCCGGCTCCGGCCGCGACGCTCGGCTTGGGCTTGGTCTCGGTCACCGTTTCGTCCTCATCTCCCATCACGGCGTGGACGGCTCCGGGTACTCCGTAATCGTAGGGGGAGCCGACCACCCGCGGGATTCGCTCGAAGTTGAAGCGGGGCGGGGGAGAGGAGACCTGCCACTCGATCGTCCTCGCCCGCCAGGGGTTGGCGGGCGCCCGCGGCCCGAACCGCCAGCTGACCACCATGTTGTAGAGGAAGACCAGCTGGGCGGCGCCGAGCAGGAAGGCGAAGGCGCTGATCAGCAGGTTCCACTCGCCGAACTGGGCGGCGTAGTCGACCACCCGCCGCGGCATCCCGTCCATGCCGACCCAGTGCATCGGCAGGAAGGTGCCCCAGGTGCCGAGCAGGGTCAGCCAGAAGTGGACCCGGCCGAGCCGCTCGTCGTACATCCGCCCGGTGATCTTCGGGAACCAGTAGTAGAAGCCGGCGAAGATCGTGAACACCGAGCCCGCGAACAGCACGAAGTGGATGTGGGCGACGATGAAGTAGGTGTCGGTGACGTGGATGTCGATCGGCACCATCGCGATCATCACCCCGCTGATGCCGCCGATGATGAAGCTGGCGATGAAGCCGAGCGCGAACAGCATCGCCGTCGAGCGCAGGTGCACTTTCCCGAAGAAGAGGGTCGCCAGCCAGGAGAAGATCTTGATCCCGGTTGGGACCGCGATCAGCACCGAGGTCAGCATCATCGGCACCCGCAGCCAGCTGAACATCCCGGAGACGAACATGTGGTGGGCCCAGACCGAGTAGCTGAGGACGATGATCGCCAGCAGCGAGAGCGACATCAGCCGGTAGCCGAAGATCGGTTTGCGTGCGTTGGTCGAGATCACCTCGCTGACGATCCCGAAGCCCGGCAGCATCATGATGTAGACGGCCGGGTGGGAGTAGAACCAGAAGATGTGCTGGTAGCTGACCACGTCGCCACCGGCCGCGAAGTCGAAGAAGTGGGTGTGGAGGATGCGGTCGAAGAGGACCATGAACTGGACGCCGGCGATGAACGGGGTCGCCGCGATCACCAGCAGCGAGGTGGCCAGGTTCGCCCATACCAGCAGCGGCATTCGCCAGAAGGTCATCCCCGGCGCCCGCATGGAGATGATCGTGACCAGGAAGTTGAGCGCGGCGAGGATCGAGGAGAAGCCAGCGAACTGGACGCCGATGTTGAAGAAGCTCTGGCCCAGCGGCGCCCCGGTGGAAAGCGGCGCGTAGCCGGTCCAGCCGGCGTCGAAGGCGCCGCCG
>CBIHMQ010000153.1:0-5394 GCA_966211075.1 uncultured bacterium | reverse complement strand
GTCCGCGGCGGCGAGTCGCGCCGCCGCGGACGGGGCGGTGGCGGCCGACGGCCTGGTCCGGGCCGAGGAGCACCTCGCCGAGCTGCTGATCTTCGAGGGGCGTGAGCTGGTTGCCCGGATCGCCGCCCGGCGGCTGGCCCCGCTCGGAGACCTCACCGAGAAGGCGCGCCTGCGCCTGCGCGAGACGGCGCTCGCCTACGTGCGCCACGACGGCAACGCGGTGGCGATGGCCGCCGAGCTCCACGTCCACGCCCAGACCGCCCGCCACCGGATCGCCCGCCTGCGCGAGCTGTTCGGCGAGCAGCTCGACGACCCGGACGCCCGCTTCGAGCTCGAGATCGCCCTGCGCTCGGTCGCCTAGCGGCGTGGCGCGCTCAGTGGTTGCGCTTGCGCGGCAGGGTGCGGAAGACGACGTCCCAGAGCGGCGAGGAGACGCCGTAGCCGAAGCGGTGGTCCTGGAAGTGGTGGCGCATGTGCTGCTCGCGCAGCTGTTTGCCCATTGTCGTCTTCGGGACCGCGTGGTGGACGTAGTAGTGCGTGTAGTCGTAGATCAGGTAGCCGGAGATGAAGCCGGCGAAGATCGGGAAGGCGGCGCTGCCGAAGATCAGCCAGAAGGCGCCGAAGAAGAGCGCCGCCAGCGGGATCGAGACCGACGGCGGCATCACCAGCCGCATCCGGTCGTTGGGATGGTCGTGGTGGACGCCGTGGATGATGAAGTGCATGCGGCGGCCGAAGGCGTTGTCCGGCTCCCAGTGGAAGACCAGCCGGTGCAGCCAGTACTCGGTCAGCGTCCAGATCGCGACTCCGGCCAGCGAAAGCAGCAGCAGCTCCCAGGCCGCGAAGCCGCGGTCGGCGCCGAGCCACTCCATCGCCACGATCACCGGCACGAAGATCACGGCCGGGATGGCGGGGTGGACGCGCGAGAAGAAGTTGAGGAATTCGCTCTTGAAGAGCGGGGGAGAGGCCGAGAGCCTCTCGCTGCGGTCGTGAGCCTCCATCGGTGGCCAATGTTAGCGATGGGTCTCCGTGCCCCCGCAAGACGCGGGGAAGATGTGACGAACCTGTTTCAAAGAGGTAGCGATTTGCGGGAATGACCCGCACGCAAGCGTGGCGACGTTGCTTAGATGCCCGCCGTGCCGCGCAAGCCCAAGCCCCCCACCTGCGAGGACTGTTACTTCCACAGGAACCTCCTCTGCGCCCTGGAGCTGAACGAGACCTGCGCGACCTTCCGCCCCAACCGCCCCGAGGGCCTGGTCCCGCCCAAGCAGCCGGTGCTACTCATGCGAGCGCCCCGCTGGGCTTCCCGTCCTGCCTAGGCGCGTCCCGCTCGCCAGACGCGGCTATGTTTTGACCTGATGCCCCAGCGCGACCTGTTCGTCAACTTCACGCAGATCTCCGGCGACTCCTGGAGCCGGGCCCGCTACGCCGCCCGGCGCAGCAGCGGCTTCTCGCCCAACGTCGACGTCTACTACTGCGGCGAGCCGCAGCGGGCGGTGGTGAAGGTCGACCTCTCCGGCGTCTCGTTGAGCCAGGTCGGGATCGAGGTCAGCGGCCGCCACGTCGCGATCGCCGGCGAGCGCCCCCTGCAGGAGACCGAGGGCCGCGTCTACCAGCAGATCGAGATCCCCTCCGGCCCCTTCCGCCGCATCGTCGAGCTGCAGGTAGAGGTCGACGCCGAACGGGCCAGCGCCACCTACGAGGACGGGATCCTGCGGATTGAGCTGCCGCTCCGCGATCCCGCCGCGACAAGCCGCCGGATCCCGATCGGTCGCTCCTGATGGAGGGCACTCCGGTCCTCGAGGTCGTCGACTCGCCGCTCGACGCCGAGAGCGCGATCCGCGCGGCACAGCCCCTGCCCGAGGCCCTGCCCGTGCTGCCGCTGCGCGACACGGTCACCTTCCCGGACACGGTGATGCCGCTGGCGGTCGGCCAGGAGCGCTCGGTGCAGCTGGTCAACGACGTGCTCGGCGGCGACCGGATGCTGGTGATGGTCGCCTCGCGAGACGCCGAGCTCGACGAGCCCGGCCCGGACGACCTCTACGAGATCGGCGTGGTCGGGGTCGTCGCGCGGATGATGAAGGTGCCCGACGGCACCCTGCGGATCCTCGTCCAGGGCACCCAGCGGGTGAAGCTCGGCCCCTACGTCGCCGAGAGCCCGTACCTGATCACCCGGATCGCCGAGCTGCCCGACGTCAGCGACGGCAGCGCCGAGCTGGAGGCGCTGACCCGCAACGTCCAGCGCACCTTCTCGGAAATCGTCGAGCAGATCCCCTACCTGCCCGAGGAGCTGCAGCTGGCGATCGCCAACATCGACGACCCCTCCTCGCTGGGAAACCTGATCGTCAGCGCCCTGCGGCTCGGCGTCGAGGAGAAGCAGGCGCTGCTCGAGGAGACCGACGTCGCCAAGCGGCTGCGGCACCTCTCGAAGATCCTCGCCCGCGAGCTCGAGGTGGTCCAGCTCGGCACCCAGATCCAGACCCAGGTCCAGTCCGAAGTGGACAAGGGGCAGCGCGAGTTCTTCCTGCGCCAGCAGATGAAAGCGATCCAGGACGAGCTGGGGGAGGGGGACGAGCAGCAGGCCGAGGCCAACGAGCTGCGCGAACGGATCGAGGCGGCGGGGCTGCCCGAGCAGGCCCAGAAAGCCGCAGACCGCGAGCTGGCCCGGCTGGAGAAACTGCCCCCGGCCGCGGCCGAGCACGGGGTCATCCGCACCTACCTGGAGTGGCTGGTCGAGCTGCCGTGGTCGGTCGAGACCGAGGACAACCTCGACATCCGCCATGCCCGCAAGGTCCTCGACGAGGACCATTACGACCTCGAAAAGGTCAAGGACCGGATCCTCGAGTACCTGGCGGTGCGCAAACTCAACCCCCAATCGCCGGGACCGATCCTCTGCTTCCTCGGCCCGCCCGGGGTCGGCAAGACCAGCCTCGGCCGCTCGATCGCGAAGGCGCTGGGGCGGGAGTTCGAGCGGATCTCGGTCGGCGGCGTCCGCGACGAGGCGGAGATCCGCGGCCACCGCCGCACCTACATCGGCGCGATGCCGGGGACGATCGTCCGCGCCCTGCGCGACGCCGGCTCCCGCAACCCCGTCTTCATGATCGACGAGATCGACAAGATGGGCTCCGACTTCCGCGGCGACCCGGCCTCGGCGATGCTCGAGGTCCTCGACCCGGCCCAGAACGACTCCTTCCGCGACCACTACCTGGACCTCGAGTTCGACCTCTCCGACGTCGTCTTCATCGCCACCGCCAACATGCTGGAGACGATCCCGGGACCACTGCTGGACCGGATGGAGACGATCGAGCTGTCCGGCTACACGGTCGAGGAGAAGCGCCAGATCGCCCGCCGCTACCTGGTCCCGCGCCAGATCGCCGCGAACGGGCTGAAGCCCTCGCAGATCGAGTTCGCCGACGCGGCCCTGACCGCGATCATCGAGGAGTACACGCGCGAGGCCGGCGTCCGCAACCTCGAGCGGCAGATCGGCACCGTCTGCCGCAAAGTCGCCCGCAACGTCGCCGAGGGCAAGGCGAAGGGCAAGGTCAAGGTCTCCGGCAAGAAAGCCCGCGAGCTGCTCGGCCGCCGCCGCGTCTTCGCCGAGCAGCGCCGCCGCACCAAGGTCCCCGGGGTCGCCACCGGCCTCGCCTGGACGCCGGTCGGCGGCGACGTCCTCTTCATCGAGGCGACGGCGATGCCCGGCTCCGGCAAGCTGACGATCACCGGCCAGCTCGGCGACGTGATGCGGGAGTCCGCGCAAGCGGCGCTCTCCTGGATCCGCGGCCACTGGCCCGAGGTGGCGCCGAAGGCGGAGGAGAGCTGGTTCGCCGAGCACGACATCCACATCCACGTTCCGGCCGGCGCCGTGCCCAAGGACGGCCCTTCGGCCGGGGTGGCGATGACGGTGGCGCTGGCCTCGCTGATCAGCGGCCGACCGGTTCGCAACGATGTGGCGATGACCGGCGAGGTGACCTTGACGGGGCAGGTGCTGCCGATCGGCGGCCTGAAGGAGAAGTCGCTGGCGGCGCAGCGGGCGGGGATCAAGCGCGTGATCGTGCCGGAGCGGAACGAGGGGGACGTCGCGGAGATTCCCGAGCGGGAGCTCGGCTCCCTGGAGTTCGTCTACGTGGACGAGGTCTCCAAGGCGATCGACGTCGCCCTCTCCTAGGGCCGATGGAGGCGGCAACCCTCCGCGGGGAGCGTCCCGCGAGCCCACTGCAGTCGTTGCGTGAGGCGGCCCGGACCCGCTCGCGGGTCTTCTGGATCGTCGCCGGGCTGACCGTGCTGGCGGCGGTGCTCCGTTTCGCCACGCTCGGCGTGCAGAGCTACCACCACGACGAGATCGTCACCGCCAGCCGCGTCCTCCGGGGCAGCTTCTGGCACGCGATGGACGCGGTCGGGTTCAGCGAGTCGGCACCGCCCCTCTACTACGCGCTCGCCTGGTTCTGGACACAGGTGACCGGGACGGGGGAGTGGGGGCTGCGCTCGCTCTCGGCCGTCGCTGGGGTGGCGACGGTGCCGGTCGCCTACCTGCTCGGGCAGGAGCTGCGCGGCCGCCGCCCCGGCCTGATGGCGGCCGCCCTGGTCGCCGTCAACCCGATGCTGCTCTGGTACTCGCAGGAGGCCCGCGGCTACGCGCTGCTGGTCCTGCTCTGCGCGATCTCGCTGCTCTACTGCGCCCGGGCCGCGCACGGCGGCCGTCGCCGCGACTTCGTCGGCTGGGGCCTCGCCTCCGGCCTGGCCCTCGGGACCCACTATTTCGCGCTCTTCCCGCTCGCCGCCGAGGCGCTCTGGCTGCTGCGTCGCCAGCGGCGGGGGAGCCTGGTCGGGTTCGGGATCCTCGGCCTCTTCGGGTTGGCCCTGGCGCCGCTCGCCTACCACCAGATGTCGCTCGAACACGCGACCTGGATCGCCAACTTCCCGCTCGGCCACCGGCTCTGGGAAACGGCGGCGGCCTTCGTCACCGGCGAGACCGCCGACATCATCGCCCGGCCCGAGCAACCGCTGCTGTCGGTCGTGCCGATGGCCCTGGCGCTGGCCGGGATGGCTCTGCTGGCCTTCCGGGCCAGCCGCGAGGAGCGCCGCTCGGCGGCGCTGCCCCTGGCCGTGGCGGGGGCGGCGATCGGGATCCCGATCGCGATCGCGCTGCTCTCCCCCAGCAAGGACTTCGTGATTGCCCGCAACGTCGTCGCCGCCTTGGTGCCGCTGCTGGTCGTGGTCGCGATCGGGGTGACGCTGCCGAGCGCCCGCCGGCTCGGCGCCGTAGTCGCCGCCGGGCTGATCGCCTACTCGATCGCCTTCTCGGTCTGGGCCAGCTTCTCGCCCGACCTGCAGCGCCCGAACTGGGAGGCGGTCGCCGACCGGATCGGCGAGCCGGAAGCGCCGCGGGCGACGGTGACC
>CBIHMQ010000152.1:0-5440 GCA_966211075.1 uncultured bacterium | reverse complement strand
GGCGTTTTTTACCCGCTACGGCGGCTGGATCGCGCTGGCGGTTGCCGTCGTCGCGATCGGCTACCCGGTCCAGCGCAATTACCTGGAGCAGCGCTTCGCCAACGAGGTCGCCGCCGAAAGCATCCCCGGGATGGACCTCGACTCCGCCTACCGCTGGGCTCGCGACGTCGACCATGCCCGCATCGGCCTGGCCGGGACCACCGCCGGCTTCCTCGAGTACGGGTTCTTCGGCACCGACCTCACCAACCGGGTCGTCTACCTCGGCGAAGAGGCCCCGCACGCCGGGTTCTGGCCGGTCCCGACCTGCCGGGCCTTCCGCGCCGCCGTCAACGACGCCGACCTCGACTACCTGGTCACCGCTCCCTACCTCAACTTCCTCGCCCCGGGCCAGCCCCTGGAGTCGCCGGAGCGGCGCTGGCTGCGCGGCGAGCCCGCCGCCCGGCCGATCCTGCGCAGCGGCCGCGTGACGGTCTGGCGGATCGACGGCGATCTCGATCCCGCCGGCTGCGACCAGCGCAACGCGCCGCTGCGGGAAATCCCGGACGAGTGACGCTTCCGGGAAACGCCTGCGGCTAATCTCGGTCCGTGGGCTATCCACTCGAGAACGCGCTCTTCCAGTGGGAACAGGGCTGGCGGGAGCTGCAGGCGCTCGACGATCCGCGGGCGCGGCGCCTGGCGGACCGGGTGATCGACGCGATCCGCGACCAGCTGCGCCGCCGGATCGGCCCGACCTTCTCGGCGGCCGAACTGGCCGACCTCTACGGCGAGGGCACCGACTGGGCCCAGCAGGTCGCACTTGACGTTGCCCCGACCACGCAGCCGGACGCGCAGTCCCTCGCCGACGCGGCCTTCTGGGCGTATCTCAGGGGCGCCACCGACTTCGCCGGCGGCAGGCAGCTGGTCTGACTACTCGTCGTCCGAGTCGCCGTCGGACTCGGAGTCCGAGGCGGCGGCGCCGGCGCGGCGGATGACGATCTGGTCGGCCTCGATGCGGACCGTGACCTCGCGCTGGCCGGCCCAGTTCTCGGCGTAGACCGGGTTGTCCTTGACCGAGGCGTCGAGCCAGAGGCCGTAGCCCTCGTCTTCGCCGTGGTCGAAGGTCGCCTCGAGCTCTTTGCGACGACCGCGACCGCCGCGGCGTCCGCGACGGCGGCGGCGACGGGTCCGCGTGCCGGTCCCCTCGCCCGACTCCTCGCCGTCCTCGTCACCCTCCTCGGCGTCGGCCTCGGCGGCTTCGGCGTCGGCCTGCTCCTGCTCCTGCTCGGCGGCGGCAGCCTCGATCTCGGCTTCGATCTCGTCGCGGAGATCGATTTCGCCGGAACCGGCGCCCTCCTCGTCAGGGGAGAGGTCGTGCTGCTTGCGGAACTCGCGCAGTTCGGTGGCGCTGACTTCGAGCTGGTGGGCAATCCAGGCGTCGGTACGGCCCTGTTGGACCCAGGCGCGGATCTGGTTCAGCTGCGGCTTCAGTGAGCGTCTTGGCATCGGCGCGCGAGTCTATTCAACGAAGTGGGTCGTGCGCAGGGCGCTTAGGCCATCAGGAAGGCCAGCGCCTCGAACATGGCGACGACGACGACGATCACGGTTACGGTCAGACAGACGGCGAGAACGCTGAAACGGACTTTGCCGTGCTGCTCGGTGCGGCTGATCCGGCGCTCGCGCGAGCGGTTGGCGGCGCGGCGGCGGAGCTGCTCGCGGCGGCGGCGCTCGAGGGAAGTCTCCTGCTCGAAGGCCGTCTCGAACTGGGAGATGCTCTGTCGCATTCTCATAGAGGGGTGGCCCGGAGGCCGGGGCGCACCGTAGCAAAGCGGCAAGAAATTGTTCAGGGGGGACATGCACCCCAGAGCCCACGGCCCGCCCGGGCCGCGGTTGTCTCCAGGCGGGCAAAAAGCGCCGAGTAGCGGGTATTTGGCGGGATCGCGAGGGTGCGGGCGAGGCCTCTCCGCAGCAGCTCGGCGTTGACGAAGCGGGGGCCGCGGGGCGTAGTTATGTAGACGTAGGCGAGCAGCCGGCCGTAAACGTCGCGTCTCTCCCTGCCGAAGACGAACCGCGCGCGCTCGCCCTCGACCAGGTGGTGGTTGAAGGCCGAGGCGCGGGGGCCGAAGCACTGCACGGGCGCGTCCGGCTTGACCGTCTCCGGCGTGTCGACGCCGATGTAGCGGACGTCCTCGGTGCGGCCCCCGATGCGCGCCTCGACCGTGTCGCCGTCGACCACGCGGGTGACCGTCGCGACGGCGCGGGCGGGGTCCTCCTGGCCCCTCTCGACGCCCTCCCAGGGCCGGAGAAGCAAAACGGCGGCGGCCAGCAGCAGCACCACGCTGCCAAGCCGGCCGCCGCCGCGGTTGCTCATCCCCACGCGCCCCTAAGGGGCGGGGGGAGCGAAACTCGCCCCTACGGGGTGCGACGCACGTTGGCGAGCAGGCTCTCTTTGATCTGCCCGACGATCTCCACGGCGTCGTTCCACTCGCGCTGCCAGACGTTGCGGCCGAAGATGACGCCGGAGCCGCCCGCCTCCATGATCTCGCGGGTGTTGGTCAGCACGGTCTCGTCGTCGACCTTGGAGCCACCGGAGAGCACGACCAGGGCCCGGCCAGCCGATTCGACGCACTGGCGGATCGCCTCGGTCTGGTCGACCTCGAGCTCGTTGTAGGGAGCCGGGGCGTCCTTGTCCTTGGACGAATCGATCTTCGGCATGTTGAGCTTGACGATGTCAGCGCCCATCTCCATCGCCAGCCGCGCCGCGTAGTCGATCGCGTAGAAGGAGTTGGGGCCGCCCTTGCCTTCGACGGCTTCGCCGCGCGGGTAGGACCAGATCACCAGCGGCATCCCGAAGCGGTCGCATTCCTCGCGCACGCGGCGCAGCTGGGCGAGGTCCTCGTCCTGGCGCGGGGAGCCGACGTAGAGCGTGTAGCCGATCGCGTCGGCGCCGAGCCGGACGCCGTCCTCGACGCTGGCGTTGCAGCTCGAGAAGGCCTTGGAGGAGGAGGGGATGTCGGTCTTGCCATTGACCTTGAGGATCAGCGGCACCCGGCCGGCGTAGTCCGGGTAGTACTTCTCGGCCATGCCGATCTGGCAGGCCAGAGCCGAGTATCCGGCCTCGGCCGCGAGGCGGAACTGGTAATCCGGGTCCTTGGAGGCGGGGTTGGGGAAGAAGTCGCGGGGGCCGTGCTCGATGCCCTGGTCGATCGGCAGCAGCATCAGCGTTCCGTTGCCCGGCCCGAACTCGAACAGCAGGCGGTGCAGGCGGGCACGTTTCCCCGGGGGCAGGGTCGCGAGCAAGGATTTCTGCTCGGTGAGGCTCTTCAACTCCACGTAGATTCCTCCTCGAAGGTGGTTGTTCCCGGAGTATGCCACCGCAAACGGGCGCGGGGCGCGGTCTCGAGGGCTATCCTCGAACGACCATGAGCGAGACCGAGCTGAGCGTCGTCTGCAAGAACTGCGGCTCGGAGGTCAGCCCCTACGTGACCGAGTGCCCGTACTGCGGGACCCGCCTGCGCAAGCGGGCGCCGAAGCTTGAGCGTCGCGGCGATGCCTTCGAGGCCCAGAAGCCGCGCCGCCGCCGCCCGCACTTCCCGCGCCGCCGCAGGAAGCCCGGTGCCGAGGCGCTCAGGGTGGAACGGCCCTACGCGACCGCCGGCGCGATCCTGGTCTCCGCGGTGCTGCTGCTCGTCCAGAAGGCGAGCGGCGACCCGCTTGCGACCTTCGGCGGTCTGATCGTCCCGCTCGAGGGCGATTGGTGGCGGCTCCTCACGGCGCCGTTCGCCTACGTGGACGTCGGCTACCTGTTCGTCGTCGCGGTCGGGTTGGCGATTTTCGCGACCGGCGTCGAGCGGCGACTCGGCAGCCTGCCGACCGCGGTGCTGCTGCTCGCCTGCGGGGCGCTGGGGATGCTCGCCGCCAGTGGCGTCGCCAACGCCCAGGGCGACATCACGGTGATCGCCGGCGGCAACGGGATGGCGCTGGGCGCGGTCGCCGCCTGGTTCGCGATCCGCCGCTCCGAGTCGCAGGGCTCGATCGACCAGGAGTACGACCTGATCGGCGTCATCGTCGCCGCCGTTGTGCTGATCGCCCTGCCGGTCTTCGTCCCGACCGCGGACTTCGTCGCCGGCCTGGTCGGTGGCGCCGTCGGCGGCCTCGCCGGGCTCGCTTCCTCGGCGCTGCACTCGCGCTCCTAGGCAAGGCCTCCCGGGGCCTCGTCAGGCCTCTCGGCCGGGCGACGGCTAGGCTGGACGCGTGCCCGACGAGACGGAGCTCGAAGCCGCGATCGAGCGGCTGCTCGACCCGGAGCGGTTCGCCGCCGCCGAAGGCGTCGTCGCGAAGGCGGCGCCGCAGCTGCAGAAGGTCCTCGCAACGGCGATGGCGGAGGGCGGCTGGTTCGGCGAGCCCCACGAGGCGGAGGCGCTGAGGGCGGCGACCGTCCCGGACCCCGAGGAGCGACTGACCGCGGTCCGGGCCCTGCTCGCCGAGGAGGCGCGGATGGGGATGATGGTTGGCGTCGCCGTCGGCTGGGCGTTGAAGGAAGAGTTGAGCGAGGGGGCCTCCGCCGCGGGCGAGAGCGCTCCGGAAGGAGAGCGTTGACGATGGAGATCAAGTTCCACGGACAGTCCTGCTTCGAGTTGAGCGGCGAGGGGGCGAACGTCCTCGTCGACCCGTTCCTGAAGCCCAACAACCCCGCCGCGGTGCACACGGCCGAGGAAGTCGAGCCGACCCACATCGCGATCTCCCACGGTCACGCCGACCACATGGCCGACGCGGTGCCGGTGGCGAAGCGGACCGGCGCCCACTGCGTCGGCATCGTCGAGCTGGCGGAATGGCTGAAGGGCCAGGGCCTCGACGCCGTCAGCGACCCCAACTTCGGCGGCACCGTCGAGTTCGACTGGGGCTACGTCAGCATCGTCCCGGCCTGGCACACGAACACGATTCCCGGCTCCGAAACCGCTCCCTACAGCGCCGAGCACGGGATCGTCCTCGGCCCGCCCGCGGGGCTGGTGATCAGGATTGGCGACACGACCGTCTACCACGCTGGCGACACCTGTCTGTTCAGCGACATGAAGCTGGTCGCCCAGCGCCACAGCCCCGACGTCTTCCTGGTCCCGATCGGCGGCCACTACACGATGGACCGCCACGACGCGGTGCTTGCCTGCGAGTTCGTCGGCGCCGGCACGGTGATCCCGATGCACTACGACACCTTCCCGCCGATCGAGACCGACTCCGGCGCCTTCAAGGCCGACGTCGAGGCGAAGACCTCCTCGCGGGTCGTGCTGCTGCAGCCGGGCGAGACGCACAGCGCATAGCGAACGCGGTCACTTTCGGCCCCTCTGGGGGCGGAAAGTGACCGCCGAAAAACCGGCGCCTGCGGAGCTAAGGCGCCGGGACTTCTTCGGTTTCGGTCGGGGGCGGTTCGGTCGTGCCGCTGCCGATCGGCGGCGCCGAGGGTTCGGGC
>CBIHMQ010000151.1:0-5494 GCA_966211075.1 uncultured bacterium | reverse complement strand
CCGTGCCGACGAGGATCCCGGCCCGGAACTGCAGCTGCGCGCGGCGGGCGGCTTCCAGCGCCGCAACTTCGCCCTGGCGATGGCGGCCGCCGAGGCCTTCCTCGGCGAGCTCGACCGCGAGCGGGTCGCCGCGGTCGCCGCCTCGCTGATCGTCCCCGGCCGGCTCGAGCGCATCGCCGAGCACCCGCCGACCTACCTCGACGCCGCCCACAACCCGGATGGGGCCGCCGCCCTCGCCGAGGCGCTGCCGGGCGTGGTCGGCGACAGCCGCGTCGTCGCCTGCCTGGCGGTGCTCGCCGACAAGGACGCGGCGGCGATGGTCGCGGCCCTGGCCCCGGCCCTCGACCGGGCCGTCTGCACCGAGCTGCCCGCCGCGGCGCTGGCCGGCCACGGCCGCCCCGGTGCCGCCTCGCGGCCCGCCGCCGAGCTCCTCGCCGCCTGCGAGGCCGCGGACCTACGGGCCGAGGCGGAGCCGGACTTCGACGCCGCTCTCGCCCGCGCCAGGGAGCTCGCCGCCGAGCCGCCCGAGGGTGCCGTCCTGGTCACCGGCTCCCACTATGCCCTCGCTCCGGCTTCTGCGAGGATTCGCCCGTGAACCGCAGCGCCGGATCGGAACTGCTCTCGATGATGGGCCTGGTCGCCGCCGTGGTGGCGATCGTGATCCTCTTCTTCTTCGGGGTCGGGTACCTGTTCGGGAGGCTGTTCCTCTGAGCCATCCGGCCAGGGCTCGCCCCGCTACAGGGATCATGGCCGCGGTGGCGAAGTAGACTGCCCGTCCCTTCCTGAGGGCCCCAACCCATGTCACTAGCGATCTTCGGCATCAGCAACGACGGCCTCAACCTGGCCGCGACCCTCTTCCTGCTGATGCTGGTCGTGCTCTGGTTGGCCCTGATCGTCTACACCTACCTCGACGCCAAGCGCCGCATCTCCGACCCCTTCCTGGTTGGCTGCGCGACCGTCGCCTCCTTCTTCCCGTTCATCGGCACCGCCGTCTACGCGATCGTGCGGCCGCCGGAGTTTCTCGAGGACGCCCACGAGCGCGAGCTGGAGATCAAAGCGGCGGAGCTGCGGGTCCGCCAGCTGCGCGAACAGAGCTGCCCCAACTGCGAGTACCCGGTCGAGAAGAACTACCTGCGCTGCCCGAACTGCCAGCGCCGCCTCAAGGACCCTTGCCCGACCTGCAGCAAGCCGGTCGACCCGCGCTGGGAACTCTGCCCCTACTGCGAGTCGGGGCTGCACGGCGGCGGCGAGCAGCCCCGCCCGCGCCGCCGCCGCGCCGAGGAGGGCGAGGGCGCGCCGCCCCGCGAGGCCCGCGAGCCCGCCCGCCGCAAACCGGCCTCGAAAAAAGCTTCCGCGACCGCTGCCAGAAAAGAGCCGGCTCGCAACGCCTCCAAGGAGGCGCCGAAATCCAAACCAGAGCAAAGGAGCCCCCGCCGTGAGCCGGACCCTGATCCTCGTCAAGCCTGACGCCTTCGAGCGCGCCCTGACCGGCGAGGTAATCGCCCGCTTCGAGCGCAAGGGGCTTCGCATCGCCGCTCTCAAGTCGATGCGCGCCAGCGAGGAGATCGCCAACCAGCACTACGCCGAGCACGCCGAGAAGCCGTTCTTCGGCGAGCTGGTCGAGTTCATCACCGGCGGCACCCTGGTGGCGCTGGTTTTGGAGGGGACCGAAGCGGTCAAGGCCGCCCGGCAGCTGATCGGCGCCACCAACCCGGTCGAGGCCGCCCCCGGCTCGATCCGCGGTGACTTCGCCCTCGAGGTGACGTTCAACATGGTCCACGGCTCCGACTCCGACGAGTCGGCCGAGCGCGAGATCGGCATCTGGTTCCCCGAGCTGGCGTAGTAACGGCCACGCGATGAGCGTGGTCCTCGCCTCCGGGTCCCCGCAGCGGCGCGAGATCCTCACCAAGCTCGGCGTCGAGTTCGAGGTCCTCGTCTCCGGCGCCGAGGAGTTGTACGGGGGGGACCCCGAGGTCGAGGTGGTCGAGAACGCGCGCCGCAAGGCGCGCGGCGTGGCCGCCCCGCCCGGCGCCCTGGTGATCGGCTGCGACACCGACGTCGTTCTCGACGGCAAGGCGCTCGGCAAGCCCGCCGACGCCACCGAGGCCCGCGCCTACCTGGACCGCATGGCGGGCCGCGCCCACACGGTGATGAGCGGCCTCGTCGTGCTCGACGGCGGCGAGGAGCGCAGCGGCCTGGAAGCGACCACGGTCGTCTTCAAGCCGCTCTCCGACGCCGAGAAGGAGCGCTACGTCGCCTTCGGCGAGTGGCGCGACCGCTCCGGCGGCTACGCGATCCAGACCCTCGGCTCGACCCTGGTCGAGCGGCTCGAGGGCAGCGTCTCCAACGTCGTCGGGCTGCCGGTCGGGCTGCTCCTCGAGCTGGCGCCGCAGGTCTTCACCCAGGCCTAGACCGCAGCGCTGGCCCGCTCGGCGGGTTTGGGATCATTCCGCCTTCGGTTCTTCGTAAATTAGGCATGGGCATCTTCAGTTACCTCACCCGGCTAGGCGGCCGCGATATGGCGGTCGATCTCGGCACGGCCAACACGCTGGTCTATGTGCGGGGGCGGGGGATAGTTCTCTCCGAGCCCTCGGTGGTGGCGATCGACTCGCGAAACGGCCAGGTCCACGCGGTCGGGGTCGAGGCGAAGCGGATGCTGGGCCGGACGCCGGGCACGATCACCGCGATCCGCCCGCTCAAGGACGGCGTCATCGCCGACTTCGACGTCACCGAACAGATGCTGCGCCACTTCATCCACTCGGTCCACTCCAACCGCTTCGCCCACCCGCGCGTGGTCGTCTGCGTGCCCTCCGGCGTAACCGGGGTCGAGAAGCGCGCCGTCGAGGAGGCCTGCCTCTCCGCCGGCGCCCGCCAGGCCTACCTGATCGAGGAGCCGATGGCGGCGGCGATCGGGGCCGGCCTGCCGGTCGCCGAGCCGACCGGCTCGATGGTCGTCGACATCGGCGGCGGCACCACCGAGGTGGCGGTGATCTCGCTGGGCGGCATCGTCGTCTCGCAGTCGATCCGGATCGGCGGCGACGAGCTCGACGAGGCGATCGTCGCCCACTGCAAACAGGCGTACAAACTGGCGATCGGAACGCCGACCGCGGAGGAGGTGAAGCTCGAGGCCGGCTCGGCCTCGGTGCTGCCCGAGGAGGTCCGGACCGAGATCCGCGGCCGCGACCTCGTCTCCGGCCTCCCGAAAACCGTCGAACTGACCTCGGAGGAGATCCGCGAGGCGCTCGACGAGCCGGTCAGCCACATCGTCGCCGCGGTCAAGGAGACGCTCGACCGGACCCCGCCGGAGCTGGCCGGGGACATCATGGATCGCGGCATCACCCTTGCCGGCGGCGGTGCCCTCCTGCAAGGCTTGGAGCAGCGTCTGCGCGACGAGTGCCAGATGCCATGCCAACTGGCAGAGTCGCCGCTGACCTGTGTGGCGGTCGGTTCCGGGCTTTCCTTAGAGGAGTTCGAGACCCTCCATCGCGCGAGCAAGAAGAACTCGGGAGGGCGGCGTGCGCTCTAGCCCCCGCCTCCGCCAAGCCCCAAACTAGGTCTTTCACGTGTACCGAAAGCAAGTACGCCGCCGCCGGGCGGTGCTGGCCCTACTGATCGTTGGCTCCTTCGCGCTGCTGACGATCACCTATGGGCAGGGGTCGAACGGCCTGCAGCGCGGCGTCAGCACCATCTTCAGCCCCGTGCAGGGGGTTGCCGACCAGGCACTGAAGCCGGCCCGCGACCTCGTCAACTGGTTCGACAAGACGTTCGACGCGCGCGGCAAGGAGGCCCGCCTGCAGGACGAACTCGAGGCGGCGCGGCGCCAGGCGGTCGGGGCCGAGGCGGCCCTCGACGAAAACGCCCAGTTGCGCAAGCTGCTTAAGCTCGACCGCGGCGGCGCCATCCCCTCCGGCTACGAGCCGGTCACCGGCCGGGTGATCGCCCGCTCGCCGAGCGTCTGGTTCTCCGACGTCACCATCGACCTCGGCAGCGGCGACGGGGTCAGCGTCAACGACCCGGTCGTCAACGGCGACGGGCTGGTCGGCACGGTCGCGGCGGTGACGCCGGGCTCGGCCCAGGTGGCGCTGATCGCCGACAACTCCAGCGCCGTCTCCGCCAAGGTGGTCCCGGTCGGCGTCCAGGGAGTCGTCAAGCCCAACGTCGGCGACCCCGGCGACCTGATCCTCGATTTCATCGACTCGACCAAGCACGTCCGCAAGGGCCAGGCGGTAGTCACCGCCGGTTGGCGGGGGCAGGGGATCGCCTCGCGGTTCCCGCCCAACATCCCGATCGGCGAAGTCACCCGGGCCTCGCTGGTTGAGCAGGAGGCCCAGCAGCAGGTTCACATCCGCCCCTACGCGGACCTCGTCAACGTCGACGTCGTTCAAGTCTTGACCGGGGGCTGGCGCGGGTGATCCTGACCCCGAAGATCCTCGCCCGGCTGGTGGCGGTCGTGCTGCTGGCGGTGCTCCTGCAGCTCGCCTTCTTCTCGCGGGTCAGCCTCTTCGGGACCAGCCCCGACGTACTGCCGGCCGTGGTCGTCGCCCTCGGCCTGCTCGGCGGCACGATGAGCGGCGCCGTCAGCGGCTTCGCCCTCGGCTTCCTCCTCGACTGCCTGCTGATCCAGCCGCTCGGCGGCTCCTCGCTGGTCCTGCTCGCGACCGGCTACCTGGCCGGTCTCTTCCGCGAGCGCTTCGAGATGCATAGCCCGCTGGTGCCGCCGCTGCTCTGCATGGTGCTCACCCTCTTCGCCGAGCTCGGCTTCGGGGCGCTGTCGCTGATGCTCGGACTCGACTCGGCGGTCAGCGCCCTGGTCGTGCGGGAAATGCTGATCCAGAGCATCTTCGCCTTCTTCCTCGGCTGGCCGATCTTCCTCGGCCTGCGGCGCCTGCTGCGGCCGGCCCTGGTCGAGGAGCCGATGGTGCGCCGTGGCAGGCGACCCACGGTTCTGGGAGCCTGATAGGCGATGTATCTGCGCTCGGGCGACCGACCCCAGTCGAACCGCGGGCTGGCCCTGCGCATCGCCGTCGTCAGCGGCGTCGCCGTGGCCCTCTTCGGCGTGCTCTTCTTCCGCCTCTGGGATCTGCAGGTCCTCTCCGGCGCCGAGTACCTGGCCGAGGCGAAGAACAACCGCACCCGCTCCTTCAAAGTGATCGCGCCGCGCGGCGACATCATCTCCCGTGACGGCGAGGTGCTGGTCGACAACCGGACCAGCCTTGCCCTGCAGCTGAACCCGCAGAAGCTGCCTGAGGACCCGGCCGAAGAAGGGGACCTGCTGGCTCGGCTAGGCCGGCTCGCCCACATGACCCCGAAGCGGGTGCGCAAGGCGATCGGGGAGGGCGAAGAGGTCGCCGCCGGGGCGCCGGTGACGCTGCGCCGCGACGTCGGCTACGACCTCATCTACTACCTGCAGGAGAACCAGCGGCGCTTCCCGGGCGTCACCGTCCAGCGCGTCTTCGTTCGCAATTACCCCGCGGGCACTCGCGCCGCCCACGTC
>CBIHMQ010000150.1:0-5521 GCA_966211075.1 uncultured bacterium | reverse complement strand
GCCCGTGCAGGGCCGGGAAGACCGCGTCGGCGTCGAGCAGGCCGGCCCCCGGGGTCAGCGCCACGGGACCGCCGGAGACGCTCCAGCGCCCCTCGCGCGAGATCGTCACCTCGATCGCCTCGTGGCCGGCGGCGCGCAGGCCACGCGCCACCGCCGTTCCCGAACGCAGCGAGACGTCGTGCTCGGAGGAGCGCCCGCCGGCGAGGACCGCGACCCTCACGGTTCGCCTTCTTCTTCGGGGGTCGGGACGGTGCTCGGCGCCCGCTTGCCGACCACGATCGTCACCTCGGCCCGGTCTTCGAGTTCGGACCCCGGCGGCGGGAACTGGTCGAGGACGCGGCCGACCTGGCTTTCCACTTCGGTCTCTTCTTCTTCGACCAGCGGGGTCAGCCCGGCGGCCCGCACCCGTTCCACCGCCTGGGAGCGCAGCTGGCCGATCACGTTCGGCGCCCTCGCCTGTTCTTCGCCGGCGGAGACGACGATCGATACCGACGAGCCGCGTTCGACCTCCTGGCCGGCTGAGGGCGACTGGCGGATCACCTCGCCGGCGGGCCGGGCGCTTTCCTCTTCGCCGACGCTGGCTTCGAGACCGCGGCCGCGGATTTGTTCGACCGCGGCGCCGCGCTGGGTGCCGACCAGCACCGGCACCTTGACCAGCCTCGGGCCGGAGGAGACGACCAGGGTCACCGTCGAACCATTGGTGGCGGTGCTGCCGCCGGAGGGTTCGGAGTGGATCACCAGGCCTTCTTCGACCGAGGCCGAGTTGGAGGTCTCGACCTTTGCTTCGAAGCCGGCATCTTCGAGCCGTTCTTCAGCCTCATCCTGGCTCAACCCGGACGTCGAGGGGACCTTGCCGCTACCGGGGCCCGAGCTGACGGTCAGGTTCACCTTCGGCTTCGAGCAGAAGAGCGTCAGGAAAGCGCACTCTTCCTCGGCCTGATCGGAGGGCGGCGAGGCGGCCGGGTCCTGCTCGAGGACCGTGTTGACCGCCGCTTCGCGCTCGACCCGGTCGATGTCGCCAACCGAGAAGCCGTCCTGCTGGAGGAGGGTGATCGCGACGTTCAGCTGGTTGCCGGTGACGGCTGGGACGTTGGTGGTCGTGTCGCGGGTGAGCAGCAGGCCCAGCAGCGCCCCGATCAGGATCGCCGCGACGATCGCCAGGATCCAGCGCAGCTTTCGCCGCCGCCGCTCCTCCTCGGGGTCCTCCCCCTCCTCGACCGGCTCCTCCGGGACGGCCACCACCGGCGGCAGCGGCGCGAAGGCGGCGGTGCTGCCGTCGCCCTGGCCGCGGTCCTTCATCGCCGCGTCGAGAGCGGCGATGAAGGCGTCGGCGCTCTGGAAGCGCTCGCCGGGATCCTTCTCCAGGGCCCGCATCGTCGCCGCGTCGAGCGACGGCCAGACCGCGGGGTTGATCGAGCTGGGCCGCTGCGGCGTTTGCGAAACCTGCTTCATCGCCACGGCGACGGCGCTCTCGGCCTCGAACGGGACCCGGCCGGTCAGCGACTCGTAGAGGATCACCCCGACCGAGTAGAGGTCGGAGACCGCGGTCACCTCCATCCCCTGGGCCTGCTCGGGCGAGAGGTAGTGAGGCGTCCCCATCACCGAACCGGTCTGGGTGATCTCCGAGATGCCGGCGCGGGCGATCCCGAAGTCCGTCACCACCGCCTTGCCCTCGGCGTCGACGATCACGTTCTGGGGCTTGAGGTCGCGGTGGACGATGCCGCGTTTGTGCGCGAAGCGGGCCGCCTCGAGGACCTGGCGGATCAACGGCACAGCTTCGTCGGGGCTGAGGCCGCGCTCGATCAGCTGCTTCAGCGTCGCCCCCTCCACGAACTGCATGGCGATGAAGTAGGTGCCCTCGACCTCGCCGCGATCGAAGACCGAGACGACGTTGGGGTGCTGCAGCCCCGCCGCCGCTTCGGCCTCGCGGCGGAAACGCTCGACGAACTCGCGGTCCTGGGCGAACTGCTTGTGGAGGACCTTCAGCGCCACCTGCCGCTGCAGGTGGGAGTCCTCGGCCAGCCAGACGTCGGCCATGCCGCCGCTGCCGAGCCGGCGCAGCACCCGGTAACGACCGTCGACGACGCTCCCCTCGCTCACCTCAGCCACTCACGCCTCCTGTCTGCTCATTCGCCGTTCAAGATCGCTTCCGCGACGTCGCGGAAGATCGGTGCCGCCACGTCGTTGCCGAACTGTTCGGTGCACTCGACCGAGGCCGCGATCGCGATCCGGGGATCGTCGGCCGGGGCGAATCCCATGAACCAGGCCTGGTTCTCGTCGATGCCGCCACCGCAGGCCTTGTTGCCGGGCGTTTCCGCGGTGCCGGTCTTGCCGGCCACCGAGACGCCGGGGATCGCCGCGTTGGCCCCGGTGCCTTCGCTCACCACCCCTTCCATCGCCGTGGTCAGCTCCGCCGCCGTATCGGCGCTGACCGGCTGGCTGTACTCGGAGGGGTCGAGGCGGTCGGTGACGCGGCCGTCGGGGTCGACGACCCGGTTCCAGATCTGCGGCTTCATCAGCTTGCCCCCGTTGGCGATCGCCGCCGCGACCAGGGCGATCTGCAGCGGCGTCGCGAGCAGGCGCTCCTGGCCGATCGCGACGCGGGCCAGGTCGACCGGCTCGTTGCGGCCCTGCACCCGGTTGTCTTCGTAGATGCCGCTGCGGTAGACCTCGTCGTCGGGCAGGTCGATCGCCGGCGTCGAGCCGAAGCCGAACTTTTCCATCGTCTCGAACAGCTGGTCCTGGCCGAGCTGCTGGCCGAGCTGGCCGAACCAGGTGTTGACCGAGTTGGTCAGGGCGGTGTCGAGGGCGATCGGGCCGAAGTCCTCGCTGAAGTCGTTGTTGAGCGGCTGCCCTTCGACCTCGAGCGTGCCGGGCGCGTCGATCGTCGTTTCCGGGCCGATCGTGCCGCTCTCCAGACCCGCCGCGGCGGTCACCACCTTGAAGGTCGAGCCGGGCGGGTAGAGGCCCTGGGTCGCCCGGTTCAGCAGCGGCGTTTCGATCAGGTTGTTGTTCATCTTCGAGAGCCGGAACGGGATCGCGTTCGGGTTGAAGGACTTGTTCGAGGCCATCACCTTGACCTCGCCGGTGCTCGGCTCGATCGCGACGACGGCGCCGAACCCAACCGCTTCGAGGTCTTCCAGGGCGGTCCGCTGGGCGACCGGGTCGAGGTTGGTGACGACGTCGTTGCCTTCCTGCGTCTTCCCGGTCAGCTCGTCGAGGATCGAGCTGAACTCCGATCCTTCGCCGACCAGCTCGGCGTTGTGGAACTGCTCGAACTCGGTGTCGCCCTCGCGGACGAAGCTGTAGCCGATCGGGTGGCCGAAGAGCGACCCCTCGGGGTAGCGGCGCACGTAGCGCTTGGCGTCGCCCTTCCCCTTCGCCACCGACTTGGCGATCACGGTGCCGTCGGCGGCGAGGATGCGGCCACGGCGGATCTGCTGCTGCTCCAGCAGCGGCCGCTTGTTCGCTTCCTTTTCCTTCAGGGCCTTGGCGTCGAAGACCGCCCAGTAGGACGTGAAGCCGACCAGAACCCCGAAGAGGACGACGATGAAGCCGAACAATTTGACGATCTGGCGGTTCATGCCTGCCCCAACGCCAGGGCGCGGCCGCCCGGCTGGGCCGCCTCACGGCGGGCCCGGTCGGAGATCAGCAGCAGCAACGCCAGCAGCACGAAGTTGGCGACGATCGAGCTGCCGCCGTAGCTGATGAAGGGGAGCGTGACGCCGGTCAGCGGGATCACCCGAGTGACGCCGCCGATGATCACGAAGGCCTGGATCGCGAAGACCGCGGTCAGACCGGTCGCCAGCAGCTTCGAGAAGCCGTCGCTGGCCAGCAGCGCCACCTTGAAGCCCCGGGCGGTGATCAGCAGGTAGGTGAGGATCACCCCGCAGGCGCCGAACAGGCCGGTCTCGTTGACGATCAGCGAGTAGATCGTGTCGGTCTGGGCCGCCGGCAAGAGCGCGTTGTCGGTGCCGGGGATCGTGATCAGCGACTGCCCGAACCCCTTCCCGAACAGCCCGCCATCGGCCTGGGCGAAGATCGACTGGAGGATCTGGTACCCGGTGTTGGACGGGTCGTTATAGGGGTTGAGCCAGATTTCGATCCGGTCGTGGACGTGCGGGACCGTGCTGGCGAAGAACCAGGCGCCGACCAGGAACATCGCCATCCCGATCACCACGAACGAGAAGCGCCCGGTCGCCACGTAGAGCAGCGCCAGGAAGGCGGCGAAGAACATCAGCGAGCTGCCGAGGTCGCGGATGAAGACGAGCATGAACATCGAGGCGCCCCAGACGACCAGCATCGGCCCGAAGTGCTTGAGCGGCGGCAGCGTCACCCCCAGCACCCGACGCGCCCCGACGATCAGCACCTCACGGTGCTCGCGCAGGTAGCTGGCCAGGAAGACGACGATCGCGATCTTCGAGAACTCGGCCGGCTGGAAGGCGAGCGGGCCGATCTTCACCCCCAGGTAGGCGCCGTTGACCTGCTGGCCGATCCCCGGCAGCCGCGGCGCCAGCAGCAGCAGCAGGCCGATCGCGGCGATCGTGTACCGGTAGCGCTCCAGCACCTCGTAATCGCGCAGGAACTGGACCGTCACCGCGAAGAGGACGAGGCCGAGCAGGAACCAGTTGGCCTGGTCGCGGGCCAGGTCCTCGTTGATCCGGTAGATCATCACCAGCCCGAAGGCGGTCAGCAGCGCCATCAACGGGAACAGGTAGGGGTCGGCGTTGGGGAGCCGGAAGCGCAGGAAGACGTGGGTGGCGAGGCAGGCGGCGAAGAAGTACGCCCCGTAGATGAGGCTGAGGTTGCCGAGCCGGGCGCTCTCCTGGGCGAAGACGGCGGCGAAGCCGGCGGTGAGGAGGATGGCGACGGGAACCAGGGCGAAGAGCTCCCGGTTCCGGGCCGACCTCAAGGGACCCCCTGGCTCTTCTGGATGTCTTCGATCAGGGAGACGGCGTCCTCGCGCGAGCGCAGGTCGTGGCCGGTGACCGCGTCGCGCCGGCGGGCCGGGAGCGCCCCGGTCTGGATCGGGCTGGCGAAGTGCTCGCTGTAGAGCTTGATCCCGAACGGCAGCTCGTAGGGCAGGCCGCGGTAGAGGGCGACGCGGCCGGCGGCGTCGGTGCCGAGGAACCAGACCTGGCGGGCCCCGTACCAGGCGCCGAGGGCGACGGCCCCGACCACCAGCAGCACCGCGGCGACCTTGGCGAAGGCGCGCAGGCGCGCGTGCCTGGGCTTGCCGGCAAGGTCCTCGCGGCGCCGCCGGGCCGCCTCGGCGGCGGCCCGGCGGCGCACCTCGGTTGCGGTCAGGCCGGCCGCCTCGGCGCTGTCGCCGATCAGCGTCGCCCCCTCCGGGTTGCCCTTGGCGGGCGCCGCCACGTCCTCCAGCTTGAAGGCGACGACGGTGATGTTGTCGCGGCCGCCGGCCCGGTTGGCTTCGTCGACCAGCGCCCGCACCGCCGCGTCCATCGTCGTCGCCCGCATCAGCAGGCGCGCCACGTGCTCGTCGTCCAGCATCGTCGTC
>CBIHMQ010000149.1:0-5610 GCA_966211075.1 uncultured bacterium | reverse complement strand
GTCTTCAGCCGCGCCTCGGCGCCCGCCGCACGGGCCGCCTCGAGCAGGATCGCGTCGAGGGTGATCCGCCGCACGTTGAAGGTTGGCGCTCCCGAAATCCGGCTCGCGCCGTCGAAGTCGATCGTGACGTTGTCGAAGCCGAGGTAGGCGCGGTCGACCGGCGGCGCCACCTCTTCGATCCGCTCGCGCAGCCCGAGCCGCTCGAGGACCTTGACCCCGTGGGGCAGGATGCCGTGGGTCGAGGGGGTGTCGCTGGGGAAGTCGGCGCGGTCGACCAGACAGACGCGCACCCCCCGCCGGGCCAGCATCATCGCCAGCGGCGAGCCGGCGCAGCGCGCCCCGACGACGATCACGTCGTACGAAGCCTCGTCAGAACGTCGTTGTAACATCGTTATATGAACCCTACCGCGACCAAGCGCTCAACGCGAGAGCTGCTCCTCGAGGCCGCCCGCCGGGCGATCGAAGAGTCGGGCCCCGAGGTGCTCCGGGCGCGCTCGCTGACCGCCGAGGTCGGGACCTCCACCCAGGCGATCTACACCCTGTTCGGCGGCATGTCCGGTCTCTTCGAAGCCGTTGTCGCCGAGGGCTTCGCCGCTTTCGCCCGCTACGTCGAAGGGGTGCCGGAGAGCGAGGACGCTGTCGCCGACTTCTTCGCCAAGGGCTGGGCCTACACCGAGTGGGCGCTCGCTCACCCGCAGCTGTACCGGCTGATGTTCGGGCTCACCGGCGGGGCCCTGCGCCGCCACGCCGCCCTCGAAGTCTCGCCGGCCGGGCAGGCCCCGAACTCACCCGAGGCCCAGGCGGCGGTCGACGTCCTCGTCCACTCGATGGGGCGCGTCTGCGAGTCCGGCCGCATCGACCCGGTCGACCCCGTGATCGCCGCTGGCCAGTTCCTCAGCGCCACCCACGGCTACCTGCTGCTCGAGATCGGCGGCGTCTTCGGACCCGAGGGCGACGACCTCACTGTCGTCGGCCCGCTCGCCGTCAACCTGATGGTCGGCCTCGGCGACGATCGCGCCGCCGCGAGCCGCTCCTTCGAGGCGATCGCCGCCGTCAAAGACGCCAGCGATTAGCCGAGGGTGACGTTGACCTTGGTGCCGACGGGCACCTTGGCGCCCGCTTTGCGGCTCTGCTTGAGGACCCTGGCGCGTTTGCCCCGTTTGCCGCGGACCTTGCCGACCTTGCAGCCGGCCCTGCGGAGGGCTTTGCGGCCGGCTCGCAACTTCTTCCCAGTCAGCTTCGGGACCTTGCAGGTCGCGGTCACCGCTTGAGGGGTGGAAGGCGAGGAGGGGGGCGGAGTCGGCGGATTCTCGTAAGCGAACCGTCCCCCGGCGGCCACCGGGCTGGTGCCGGCGTTGGTAGTCACGGTGACGTCGACCGACCCCGCACCGGCCGCCGCGGGAGTAACCGCGGTGATCTCCGATTCGGAGTCGACGACGTACGAGGCGGCCGGCGTCGAGCCGAACCTGACCGCGCTGACGTTGGTGAAGTCGCTGCCGGCGATGGTGACGGTGGTGCCGCCCCCCGCCGGGCCGCTGCGGCTGCCGACGAGGACGACGCGCGGCGCGGGCTGCACCTCGGCGTTGAAGCCGAATTCAAGGTTGCTCACAGAGCCTGCCGGGGATCGCGGGACTCCGTCGTCGCTGAAGGCAGGACTCCAGTAGGGCTGGTGCGCGGAAGGCAGAGACGCCGTTTTGAAGTTCGCGCTTGCTTTCAACGAGGTGATGCCGACCGTGTCGCCCGTCTTGATCGGCAGGTTGGTCGGAAAGGTCAGGGTCTTGGTGGTCGAGGCCACCTGCGAGACGCTCGTCCCGACTCCCGCGAAGGCTTCGCCCCCGGCCGGGCGGAGAACACTGAGCGAGTAGGCGTCGGGCGCCGCCTGCGGCGCAATCCGCCAGCTCACGACGACCCCGTCCACGGGTGAGGTGACGTTTGCGGCCGGGTCGGACAGGGTGGTGTTGGCGACGGTAACGGACGGGAAAAAGTAGATGGCGCTGGACGGAAACGCTTCCCGCATCGGGCTGCCGACAGTGATCGTCCGTGCCTCGGCCGCGCTCGGCGCGATCAGCAGCAGCGCGATCAGCGCCAGCGCACCTCTACTCAGAACCCATCCCCGTCGCCGGGCCGCGGACGCCATTGGCGCGAGGCTACCCGACCGGTGAGACAGCGGTCAAACCACAGTCCTCCCGCCGGTGCTGGCCTAGCGCGGCGGGCTCAGCGGCATCGGGTCGAGCAGGCCGCGCTCTTCGTCGGGGCGCTCGAAGACGATGTCGGCGAGGGAGATGACGCCGCGGACCTGGCCCGTCTCGCAGACGGGGAGGTGCTGAACCTGGTGTTCGCGCATCCGCGCCGCCACCGCGGCGACGTCCTCGCCGGGCGAGCAGGTGACGGGCTGCAGGGTGGCGACGTCGCGAACGAGGACGGCGCGGGCGTCGCGCTCCTCGGCGAGGACGCGGAGGACGATGTCCCGCTCGGTGAGGATTCCCGCGCACTCCTCGCTGTCGTGGCCGAGGACGGGGATGCCACCGACGCCGCTGTGGCGCATCAGCTTCGCCGCCTCGGTCAGGGTCATATCTGCCCGGACGGCACCGACGTCGTGGCTCATGCACTGGTCGACCGTGGTCATCGCGCCACCGCCTGGCCGTCGCGTCGCCGCTCCGCCTCGAGGTCGACGACGACGTGGGTGACCGGCAGCTCCAGCCGCTCGCGCGCGTTGGCGACGACGCCGCGCTCGAGCCAGCGGGACTTCCGCGGCGGGTGGGTGGAGATGACGAGCTCGTCGGCGGCGAAGATCCGCAGGGCGTCTTCGATCGCGAGGCCGGGATCGGAGTCGCCGATTTCCCCGCGGGCCTGCAGGCCCAGGCCGCGGATCTCGGCCAGCGAGCTGTCGAGGCGTTCGCGGGCCAGCTCGATCCCCTCGTCGATGTCGGAGGCCCAGTGCGCCGCCCGGGAGCCGGCCAGGGCCGGGGTGATCACCAGCACCTCGCAGCGGCGGCCGCGGCAGCGGTTGGCGATCTCGTCCAGCAGCGCCCGGCCGGCGACCGTCTGGTTGGCGACCACGAGCAGCCGGTGCACGCCGTCCTCGTCCCGCTTGACGGTCACCTCGCCCCGCAGCGAGCCGCGCGAGCGGCGGTAGGCGAGGCCGACGCCGAATCCGATCAGCGCCGCCGCGCAGGCGACCCCCACGACCGGCCGGGTCAGCAAGGTCAGAGCCACAACCGAAGCAGCTCCCAAACCGATCGCCACTACTAGGCGGAACACGTCCGCCTCAGAGCGAAGCGGATTGTGCATACACACGTTGTACCACTCGAGAGCGAACTGGCCTACCCCTGTGGAAGTGGCCGAGGCGGCAGTGGGATCGCGCCGCGGCGGTCAGGAGCCGCTTCGGGGCTCGGCGGCGAGCCAGTCGACGATCCCGCCGACCGCCTCCCAGTCCTCGCGCCGCCGCGCCTCGAGCAGCTGCTCCATCGCCAGGGGCGGGATCGCCATCAGCATCTCCGAGCCGGCCGCGGCCCAGCGCACCAGGGCGAAGTGGACGAGGTCGTCGACGGGGACGCCGGTCGCCGCCGAGAGGTTGGCGAAGGTCGGCATCGGGTCCTGGGCCTTGGACGCGGCGACATCCTCGGCGAAACGCCGGTGCTGGGGCGGGACATCCACGGTGCCGACCCTAGCCACGGCAGCGTTACCGGGGCGCGGCGGCGAGCCAGCGCCGCTCCTTGGCGCGCATCACCGGGGTGGCGAGGGCGCTGCCGAGGCGGCGCTGGAGCGAGCGCAGCCGCGAGTCGTGGCCGGGCGGCAGCAGCTTGGCGAGCTGGCGGTACTCGCGGGAGACTTGGCTGTCGCGGAAGGCGGTGGCGATCGCGGTGAGCAGTTCGGCGGGCGCGGCGACCGTGGTCCGGGCGATCTCCTCGCCCTCGGCGCGGATCGTCAGCTCGCCCGGGTACCGGCGGGAGGGCGGCGGCTGCGGCGGCGCCGCCAGGGCGGCGGCGATCGCGCCGCGCAGCTCGTTGTGGGCGGTCGCCGGGTCGGTCGAGCTGGCCCGGCCGCGTCCCCGGCCCTCCTTGACGGCCAGCAGCTGGGCGCCACCGAGCTCGCCCTCGTCGAGCTCCTCGATCAGCCAGCGGTCACCGGCGAGGACCAGGACCGGGACCCCCTCGCCGCCGAGGGCCTGCGCGTAGACCTGGGCCTCGCTCAAGGAGTCGCCGTCGAGCAGCACCTCCATGTCCCAGATGAAGCTGTGCGAGCAGAAGCCGCGCGGGCTGGGGGTGCGGGCGTGGTGGCCGATCATCACCACACCGTCGAGCGACCCGCCGCCATGCGCCTTGCGCATCGACGGCTCGGCCTCGGCCAGAGCCAGGTCGGCGATCGGCCGCACCTCGATCCCGGCCGGGATCCGCTCCCGTTCGACGTTGGTCCCGACCATGTGCCAGTCGCCGACCGAGATCCCCTCGACGCCATCCGCCCGCAGCGCTTCGATCGCGACCAGCACTTCGTCGGTCATCAGCCGCCGCCCACGCGCGTACGCCGCCGGGTGCGAGGGCAGGCACTCCTCGTATCCCTCGATCCCCGCGACCCCCTCCATGTCGGCGGCGATCAGGACCTCCATGGCGGTCAGCCTATTGCGGCGAGCTATCAGCGGGTCCGAGTCACTGGTTGGAGATTATGAACATCTTCCTAATAGAGTAAGATGTTCCTATGACGAGGATTGCCTGGAGAGTCGACGACCTCGCTGCACAGCGGGGCTGGGGGGCCAGCCAGCTCGCCGAGGAGGCCGGGCTTGACCAGAAGACCGTTCGCAACATCCTGGCCGGGCGGGCGACGCGGGTCGATCTCAACACGATCGCGCGGCTCTCGCGGGCGCTTGGTGTTGGCCCGGGCTCTCTCTGGGACCTTGAAGATGACCCCGCGGCCGCCTGGAGGCGAACGGCGGGGGTGGCCGGGGACGCGCCGCCGGGTGAGCTCGACGAAATTCTCGCCGGGCGCTGGCCAGAGGAGGCCGATCCGGCCCTGGATCGGGCCCTGCGGTCGCCTTGACCCGCTGCTACTTCGACACGAATTTCATCTACGCGCACCTACGGTCGAAGCGGGGCGCGACGCTGGGCCCGGTGGAGGCATGGCGAGCCCAGGTCCTGGACGAGATGGGCGCGGGCAGTGGCGTGATCAGCGCCCTCGTTCTCGATGAGCTCGCCTATCGGCTGATCCTCGCCTGGCTGCGTGACGATGGTGACCCCGACCCGCTCTCCACCTATCGCGCCGACGCTGGCGCGGTGATGAAGGCGATGCGCCGACGCCTCACCGCGGCCTGGCGCGCGGTCGATTCCCTGGCTCTGGAGCTGGAGCTGACCGATCGGGCGGTGGTTGAAGGCGCGAAGGGGCTGATGTCCCGACCCGGGCTGCCCCCTCGCGATGCCTTCCATGCCGCCCACGCGATCGCCTCGGAATGCGAGGCGATCGCCAGTGCCGACTCCCGCTTCGACCGGGTCCCCGGCCTGCGGCGCCTCGCTCCCTAGCCGAGCAGCTTGGCCTTCTGCGCGGCGAACTCCTCCTCGGTGAGGATGCCCTGCTTTTTCAGTTCACCGAGCTGTTTGAGCTGGTCGATCATCGACTCCT
>CBIHMQ010000148.1:0-5630 GCA_966211075.1 uncultured bacterium | reverse complement strand
TCGGCGTCGACCCGATCAAGAACCTGGTCGTGCCGCGCTTCCTGGCCCTGATGGTGATCACCGGCCTGCTCGACATCTACGCCCTGGTCTTCGGGATCAGCGGCGGCATCCTCACCGAGCTTCTCTACGGCCAGCCGCTCGGTGGCTTCTTCGCCACGCTCTTCTCCAACGCCTCGATTCTCGATCTCGCAGGCTCGGTGATCAAGTGCACCCTGTTCGGGGCGATCATCGCCGTCGTCTGCTCGTACAAGGGGATGACCGCGTCCGGCGGCGCCGCCGGGGTGGGTCGTGCGGTCAACGAGGCGGTCGTGATCGCCTTCATGGGCGTCTTCGCGTTCAACTACGTCTTCACCCAGACCCTGCTCGCGACCAACCCGGAGCTGCAGACGATCCGATGAACGACTGGCTCGAGGTCCCCCGCGGCTGGCTCGACTCCTTCGGGGACATCGCCCGCTTCGGCTCGCGCGTCGCCGGGCTCGTCTACTCGGGCCGGGTCCTCCGTTTCTTCGGCGAGAGCCTGCGTCAGGCCGGGATCCTGATCCTCGGCTCGGCCCTGATCATCTGGGGCCTGGTCTTCATTCTCGGCCTGCAGTGCGGGATCGAGGGCGCCTACTTGCTGCGCGCCCAGGGCGCGCCCGCCTACGCCGGTCTATTTTCCGCCTGGTGCGATCTTCGGGAGGTGCTGCCCTACGCCTTCGGCTACATGCTGGCGGCCAAGGTCGGGACCGGGATCGTCGCCGAGCTCGGAGCGATGCGGATCTCCGACGAGATAGACGCCCTCGAGGTGATGGGGGTCCCGCCGGTGACCTTCCTCTGCGCGACCCGCCTGCTGGCCGCCTGGATCGCCTTCCCGTTCATGTACCTGGTCGGGATCGGGATCATGTACCTGGCCAGCTACGTGGCGGTCGTCCAGCAGATCGGCGACGTCTCCTCAGGCGGCTACCTGCTGATCTTCTGGATGTTCCAGAACCCGCCCGATCTCTTCTACAGCTTGATCAAGGGCATGTTCATGGCCACCGCGATCGTGCTGGTGGGCTGTTACTACGGCTACACCGCCTCGGGCGGGCCGGTCGGAGTGGGCACCGCGACCGCCAAGTCGATGGTGCTCAACATCGTCTTAGTGCACATCATCGGGATGTTGGGAACCCTGGTCTTCTGGGGTGCCAACCCGAGGGCGCCGATAGGAGGCTGACGTTGATCGAGGACGAGAACCGCAGGGAAGAAGAGGAGCTCCAGGCCGAGGCCGAGGAGAGCGGCGAAGAGGCGCCGCAGATCGGCGACCCGGTCGAGCCCGTCTCCCCCGAGCCGATGGCCGAGACCCCGGGGCATCCCCGGAGCGCTTCCTCCTCCGGTCCCTACATCAGCGAGGACGGGGCGACGATGGGGCGGGACTTCATCATTCCCGGCGTCGATCCGCAGGAGCACGATCCATACCGCTTCCACACCGGCCGTAAGCGCGACCACGGCGGCACCGACGCGATCGAGATCATCGACCTCGTCAAACAGTTCGGCCGCGCCCGCATCCTCAACGGCCTCAACCTCGGCCTGCCCGAGGACCAGGTCTCGATGGTGCTCGGCCCCTCCGGGACCGGCAAGAGCGTGCTGATCAAGCACATCGTCGGGCTGCTCTACCCGGACTCCGGCGACGTTCTCGTCCACGGCGAGTCGATCCCGAACATGACCGACGACGAACTCTTCGACGTCCGCAAAAAGTTCGGCCTGCTGTTCCAGGACGGCGCCCTGTTCGGCTCGATGAACATCTACGACAACACCGCCTTCCCGCTGCGGCAGCACACCGACAAAAGCGAGGAAGAGATCGGCGAGATCGTCAACCGCCGCCTCAAGGAGGTCGGCCTCTCCGAGGCGACCTACAAGATGCCGAACGAGCTCTCGGGCGGGATGCGCAAGCGTGCTGGCTTCGCCCGGGCACTGGTGCTGGAACCGGCGATCGTGATGTTCGACGAGCCCGACTCCGGCCTCGACCCGGTGCGGACCGCGCTGCTCTGCGAGTTGATCCGCGAGGTCCACGCCGAGAACGGCGGCTGCTACCTGGTGATCAGCCACGACCTCGGCACCGCCCGCCGGATCGCCGACTTCATCGCCGTGCTGTGGAGCGGCAAGATCGTCGAGTCGGGCCCCAAAGAAGAGCTGTTCGACTCCAGCAACCCCTTCGTCAGCCAGTTCCTCAACGCGGACGTCACCGGCCCGCTCTCGATGGACTGAGCCGGTGGGCCGGCGCCCGCTCGCCCCGGCTGGCGGTGCGCCGTGAGGGACCGCTACTCGGTGATCGTCGGCCTGCTCTTCTTGGCTGTGATCGCCATTGCCGCGATCAACACGCTGGGCGGGGAGGGCGAGCGCGGCGAGACCCTCGGCCTCGACCGCATGCCGGACCGCTGGCCGCTGCCGGAGTTCGCGGTACCGGTCGCGGCCGGCCCGCTGGAAGGCGACGCAAACGTCGCCCAGGACGATTGCGAGAGCTCGGCGATCCCATGCCCGAGCGGCGACGTTCGCCCCCCCGCCTGCAGGATCCCCGGGGCCGGGGCGATCCGGATCTGCGACCTCTTCGACCGGCCGCTGGTGATCTCGTTCTGGTTCGATCGCGGTGGCGACTGCGCCCAGCAGCAGAACGTCGTCGACTCGGTCTACCGGCGCTACCGTGGACGGGTGAACTTCCTCTCGCTCGACATTCGCGACGATCGGGACACGGTTCGCGACCTGGTCCGCCAGCGCGGCTGGGAGATGCCGGTCGGCTATGACCGCGACGGCGCCGTCGCCGCCCTCTACCGGGTCGGCGGCTGCCCGACCTTCGCTTACGCCTACCCCGGCGGGACGCTGCAATCGGCCGGGATCGGCGAACTGGCCGCCGCCGGACTCAGCGCCCGGGTCGAGCAGCTGCTGGAGGCGACGAGGCGGGCGGAACGGAGCTGAGATGGCCCCCGGCGCCGCGGACCCGATCGGTTGGGAGCCCTCGCCCGAGCAAGGCTGGGTGGCGCCGCACATCGCGGCTGAGTTTCCCGGGCTCGGGATCGCCTGGATCGAGGTCGACGCCCGCCCCGGCAAGAGCCCGGAGCCGGTTCGCCGCCACCTCCGGGTCCTGTCCGACCGCTTCTACGGCAGCCAGGCGATCCACATGCGGGAACGGCCGACCCCCTGGGCCTATCGCGTCTTCTTCCGGCAGATCGGACTCGACCCCGACCGCACCCGTACCCCGGTCGAGCAGCTGGCCCTGGAACGGCTTCGCGACGGCGCCTTCCGCAGCCAGGGATTGCCCGCCGACGCGCTGACCGTGGCGACCGTAGAGACCGGGGTGGCCCTGCGCGCCTTCGACGCCGAGCGCCTGCGAGGCAGCCTCTGCATCCGCGATTCCGCCCCGGGTGAGTCGCTGCCGGGCCGGCCAGGCGAGCTCGAGCAGGGGACGCTGACGATCGCCGACGAGCGGGGCCCGGTGGCGCTGCTGTTCGGCGGCACCGGGGCCGGCTACGCCGCCGCCCGCGAGAGCCGCCGGCTGGCGATCGCCGCCGTGCAGGTCAAGGGCGTCCCGCAGATCGCCGTCGACGAGGCGCTCTGGATGGCCACCATCACCCTGAGGTCTGGCTGAGGCTCGGGATGCGGGGTAGACTGGACGCAGGCCGATGCTGGATCTGATCGCAAGAGAAGACCAGGCGGCGCCCGGCGTCGCGGTCGACGAGCGCCTTGCTCGGGCCGAGCTGCGCCGTCAGATCGGCCACCTCGAGCGCGAGCTCGGCAGTCTGGTCAGCGAGGCATTCGGCCGGATCGAGATCGAGCACCGGCTGCGGCCGGTCGCCGCGGAGCCGCGGGTCCTCGACCTCGGCGGCCTCGAGCGGGTCCGTGACGAGCTCGCCGACCGCGTAGCCCAGGCGCGCCTCGATCTGCGTGAGCGGGCGGTCGTCGAGACCCGCAACCGCGAGCTTCTGCACGAAGTGCTGACGGCGCCGGCCGAGCACAAGTGGATGAAGATCAGCCGCCACGACGTCGGCGAGCCCGGCTGCGGCGGCTGGCACTCGCGCCCCCACCTCGGGCCCCTCGGGATGCTGATGGGCTGGTGGCGCGTCAAGGTCTCCTCGGGATGCCCGTTAGCCGGGCGGCTTGCGGCCGTTGAGCGCCAAGCGGAGAGGAAAGAAGCGCGGCGGGGCACGGGCGGCGTCGAAGCCGTTCCAAACGAAGCCCGTCGAGCCGGCGCCAGCCGAGTCGCGTCAGGCGCGGCGGGTCGGTGCCCCTGACGAGCGCCCGCCGGCGCCGTGGGGCAACTTCCCCCTCGCCGAGCTGGTCATCTTCGCCGGGATCGTCTGCTTGATCGTCGGCGTCGTCAGCGGCCAGCCGAAGACGCTCGGGGTCGGTGTCGCCCTGGCCGGGCTGGGGGGGATGGAGGTGGCGATCCGGGAGCACTTCGCCGGCTACCGATCGCACACGACCCTGCTGGCGGGGGCCGTCTTCGTCTTCACGGTCGGCGGTATCTACTACCTCGCCGACCAGATTCTCGCCGTCGCCCTGGGGGCGGGAGCGGTCACCTTCCTGGTGGCCTTCTGGCTGGCGCGCCGGGCATTCCAGCGCGCCAGCGGAGGGCTCAGTTTCCGCGTCGGCGGCCTGCGCGGTTAGACGGTTACAGCGCTTCGCCCGCTGGCCCGGGCGGCGAGCTCGGCGGCGAGGAGACGGCGCTGCCGCGAGGTCAGGGTCCCCAGCTGCTTGTTCTCGTTCAGCGAGAGCGGGACCAGGAACTTGCGGGCACGGGTCTGGCCCCAGCGCCGCTGGCTGGTCAGCAGTTCGGCGATCGTCATGCTCTCGGTCTCCCAGGGGGACTCCTCGACTACCTCGGCAGCCTTTTTGTCGCCTCGCGCGATCGCGCGCTTCAACTCGGCCCGTGCCAGGCGCACGGAGTTGGCTCGTTCCAGGGCCCGCATGTGCTGAGGGGGTTCTGGAGATGCGATCGTCGTTGCGGGTGCCATTGAGGCAGCTTCCACTGGACTCCTCCCTTCAAGGAATCGATTAACTGGGTAGCTCGCTTCCGACCGGCGACCGTGGCTTGTGGCGGTGGCCTGGGCCGGACCGAGTTCTCAACCCGTCCGCCCCGCCCGGGGGTGTCGGCGAGGAGGCCAAGCTACGTCCGGCGGTGGTGGGCGTCAACCCGGTCGGACGGGAAAGTCGCGCGACTCGCCCGCTAAGAGCATCAATTTCGGCGGGCCTCCCGAAGCGCGCCGATCCAGAGAAGACTGAAACTACCCACAAGGGGGGATGTCGGAAACCAGTTACGCGCGCGGCAGGTCCGGGAAGTCCTCGATCACCCGGGCGATCGTGCCGAGGGCGCCGTCGAGATGCTCGCGCTCATGGGTCGCCATCAGGCTGGTCCGCAGCAGGGCACCGCCGGGCGGCACCGCCGGGTGAATCGCGACGTTGGTGTAGACGCCGGCGTCGAAGAGGGCCTTCCAGAGCAGCACCGCCTGCCAGTCGTCGCCGACCATCACCGGCACCACCGGGGTGGTGGCGACGGCGCCGTCGGGCAGCGTCCCCGGCTCGATCACCCTGAGCCCCAGGTGCCGCAGTCCCTCGCGCAGGTACTCGGCGTTGGCGAGCAGGGCCTCGAACAGGGCCGGGCCCTCGGCGCGGATCACCCG